>JANTHT010000131.1 GCA_024762235.1 Sulfurospirillum sp. | reverse complement strand
AAAATCTCAAAATTTTGTTAAAATGCATCAATAGAATGGTTAAGCTAAGGAGTACACATGACAACCATACAACAAAAACAACTATTTGATGAAATTGATATTTTACCACTTGATTTGAAGACTAAACTTGTAGATAAAATTTTAAACAGTATCAATCAAACAAGTGATTCTATTGATAGTTTATGGATTAAAGAAGTCAACAGAAGAAAACAAGAAATAGAAAATGGAGAATCTGTATTAATAAGTGGCGAAGAGGTTTTTCAAAAGATCCAACAAAAATTAAAATAGTATGACTTACGCATTTCATCATGAAGCTGAGTCAGAATTCAATGATGCAATCGACTATTATGAAGAGTGCAGAAATGATTTAGGGTTTGAATTTGCAAATGAGGTTTATGAAACCATTCAAAGAATTATCAAGTTTCCAAATGCATGGCATCCCCTTGACGGGAATATCAGAAGATGCCTGACCAACAGATTTCCATTTGGTGTCATATACTATCAAAGAGACGATGAAATCATTATTTTAGCGGTCATGCAATTGAACAGGAAGCCAGATTATTGGAAAGATAGAAAGTAAATTTTGTAAGTGAATTGTTAAGGATACAAACCGGTCGGGGATTTTCACGAAATCATATTTCGCCCCCGAAAGTTTTGAGCCGGTAAGACTCTCTGAGGAGATAGATCTCCGTCTGCAGACGCTTGTACGCTTTGCGGGCTTCCAGCAGGTTGATCTGACGCATGTTAAGGCGCAGAAGGTCGCTGTCTCCCAGCTCGAAACGCCTTTTCTGGGCATGATAGAGTTTTTGCAGAAGGGCGACTCTCTGTTTCGCATAGGCGCGTCTCTCAGTGACGCTGATGAGCATGTTGCGAATCTTTGCAAGGTCGTTTTTGACAGAAAACAACTTCTGTTTCCAGAGACTCTCCAACGCGATCATCTGCGCCTCTATCTCGGCATTTTTCCCTTTTGCCTGTCGCTGACCGAGGGGATACGAGAGTCCTAGTGTCAACTTGTACCCCTCTTTGTACTTGAAGTCGTAGTTGCCGTAAGCCCCCAGGTCGAGCGACGGATAGCGCATCATGCCGGCGTTTCTTTTTCTGGCCAACAGCTGCTCTTTGCGTAGCTGCAGCATCTTCAGGTCGGGTCTGTTCGCCACGGCGGTCTCAAGCGATGCTTCGAGTGTCGGAACGGCGACCCGGACCTCCCCGATATCCGGCAGGATGTATTGCGCAGAAAACTTCTCTTTACTCATCCCCAGATAGTAGAGCAGCGATTCGAGTGCATTTTGATACGCCTCTTCCGATCCGGCCAGACGCGATCGGGCTCTCAGTACAAACGCCTGCTGCTCCGCAAGCGCTATCGTCGCGAGCTGCCCCTCCCTTATTTTACGCCCGATATAGCCCTTTTGTGCGGCTGTACGTTCTGCGAACTTCCGGTCGATCTCTCTGAAGATCTTCGCGCCGAGCACGCTGTAGTAGGCACGCAGCGTTTCGTAGAGAAGCCTTCTGCGCTTCTGCAGAGCGTCGAGGCCTGCCTGGTCCGCGTCGAGTTCGGCAAGCTCCAGCTTCAGGCGATCGGTATTGCTCTGCATCAGGAGTGCGACGACCGGGATTTTAAGGCCGACGAGCATCTCCCCCTCTTCCGAGGTTTTGATATTGTTGTACTCCTGTGTGCCTACTGAACGACGGTAGTCGAGTTTAAGTGTCGTCCCGTTGTAGAGCTTTTTGGAGATACCCGCCTGTGAAAACTCCGCCGTGGATATGGCGTACTCTTTTCTCTGCACTTCGGCATCGGCCTTCAGGTCAAATGCACCGCGCGCATAGAGTTCCCGATGCTGCGCAACAAGGGCTTGCTGCCGGATCGCGACGACATGCGGGTTGTCACTGTCGAGCAGCCTGAAGAGAGTTTCGGGTGTAAGCGCCTCCTTCGCAGGGAGATGCACTGTGCACGTGAGCAGAAGCAGAAGTATCGCCGCAGCGCTTCGCATCAATACTTCTCCCTGTCGGGTATGATCATTTTGGGTGGCGCAGCCTGCATCAGGCGCCAGATCTGATACCACAGCGGCACGGTATCCAGACGCACCCATACAGTCGCTTGCGTACCGATACGCAGCATCTCTTCACCGGGCCAGGGTTCATCCTCCGGATCGGGTGTCACGTACGCGTAGTAAAATCCTTCTCTATGGCTTGTGTGTTCCACCCTGGTGATGATTCCCCCGTAGGAGCCGTAGGTGATTTTCGGCCAACCGCTGATCTGAAACGCCGGCCACCCATAAAACATGATACGCACCTTGAGTCCTGTATGGATAAGAGGCATATTAAAATCCGAAACTTCGATGCGAAGCGCTTCATCGCTCACTCTGGGTGCGAAGAGCAGCAGCGGTTCCCCCTGTTTTATAAAACGGTCTGCATCATTTTGCAGAATCCTGACGACATACCCCTCTTTCCGGGCTACGATATAGGCGTTTTGGTAGCGCCTGATCTGCGTTTGGATGCCGTTTCGTTTCTGAACAAGCCCGAGTTGACGGTTTTTGAGGGCGAGTAGCGCACTTTCGAGATTTGCGATTTGGCTTTGTGTTGTCCGCATAAACTGTTTGGTATCGATCTGCAGCAGTGTCAGCGCCTCTTTTTCGGTTTTGACTGCGAGACGGTTCTTGTCGAGATCGTTCTGTGCTCTGGTGCAGGCGGCAAGGGCGAGTTCATAGTCTCTCTTGGACGCGAGCCCTTCATGATAGAGCACTTTCAGGCGTTTGCAATTCTGCCGGGCCGTTTCGTTCTGCTGCAGAAGCGTACCGGTCTCGAGTTCGAGGGCAGCTACTCTGTTTCGGCGCTGTCTCGTTTCTGTCCCGAACCGCTCCAGCCCGAGCTTCTGTTTTTCACGGGAGCGGGCGATATTCTCACGGAGATTGCGCTGCCTCTCTGTCGTGTTGAGAATCTCCGTTTCGGTGGCGTTGAGATCATTTTCCAGGCGCTTTAGATAGGCTTTGTCGAGATCCCGCATGCGCAATATCGGAGCTCCTTCTTCCAGCGACATACCCTCCTGCGCGATGAACTTCTCTATATATCCGCTCACCGGTGCGTTGATGGTGTACTGCCGCTCCGACGGATGCAAAGAGGTCAGGATGCCCTTGCCTTTGACCGTCTGCTCCCAGGGCAGGAACAGCGTCAAACCGAAAAAGATCAAAATCGTCATCGAGACAAGCCAGACCCTTCGGATAAAGGATCTGGGTTCACACAGTTTCAGTGACTTGAAATGCATCTTATCCATCGGTACCCTTTTCAAGCGTAACGGAGAGCTTTTCCACTTTATAGAGCCCCTCTACCACTTCATACATGTAATCGATCTGTTTGACCAGTGTTTTCAGTGCGCTCGTCATCGTGACGACGACAATCTCGGATGCGACGAACTCGCCCACCGGGAGATTCCCTTCGATGACAAGATAGCCGCCGACCAGGATGAACGACAGGAAAATCGTCCCTTCCATCAGGTATGTAGTCAGAAGCTGACGTATGATCACTTTGAACATGGCGGTCCTCGCCTGGACATACCGGGACAGCAGGGTGTCGAACGTTTCGAGTATCTTCTCCGGAATCTGCTGTTCGTAGGGAATCTGCTGAAGAAAATAGATCGAAGCATGCTTGGAGTCGGACCTTTCGATCGCGCGGTTGAAACCGTTTTTGCCGGCGAAATATATCAAAACGATGAAAAAGAGTAAAAAGAAGAGTCCCATCAGGAAAAGATAAGGATTAAACGCCAGCAAAAGCAACAGGCTGACAATACTCTTGAGAAGCATACCGATGCCGTCCAGCAGAAGCACCGGAAAGAGTTTCTGAATGGAAGTGATATCGAAAAAATAGTTCATATATTTGTCGATATCGGCTTTGCGTCTGCCCTTTTGGCCAAACGCGAGCGCCTTCTTCGCGATGGTGATCGCATTTTTGACGAAAATCTTCTGTTGAAATTTTTCGATGATATACTCTTTGACAAACTGCAGCACGATGATGAAGATAAAAGCGATCACAATGATCACACCGAGCGTAACGATCGAAACAGCGGCATGGGCAAGGACACTGTTGATCACAAATACCGATGTCAGGGGCATCACAAGTGTCAGCAACGCTTCAACGGCAGAGAAGTAGAGCAGATAGTAAATCGTACTTTTATCGCTTTTGACTAACTCCATAAAGGAGGAAATGATTTTGTTGACTGTTATCATGCTACATCTCTTTGTGATTCTGAAAAATATTGGATTGTACCATAAAAAAGAGAACGGGATATCCCGGAATGGCTGATAATATGCTACAATTTTTAAAACGGTCGGGAGAGGTGACATGTCACAGCAGAGTGGGAAAAAAAAGAGAACCGTTTCACTGGTTCTGGGAAGCGGCGGCGCGAGAGGGTATGCGCATATCGGCGTGATCGAGGAGCTCGAAGCGCATGGGTATGAGATCGCTTCGATCTCGGGCTCTTCGATGGGTGCGCTGGTCGGCGGGCTCTATGCATGCGATGCGTTGCAGGCATACAAAGAGTGGGTACTCGGACTCGATCTCTTCGATGTGGCGAAACTGGTGGACCTCTCTTTTACCGGCACCGGGATCATCGAGGGAGAGAAGGTCTTTGCGATGATCGAAGAGATGGTGGGGAACAAAAAGATCGAACAGTTGCCGATCCCCTTTACCGCCGTAGCGACCGATCTTCTGAAACAGAAGGAGGTGTGGCTCCAGAAGGGGAAGGTGATCGACGCCATCCGCGCTTCGATCGCGATTCCGACGATCTTCACCCCCAAAAAGATCGGCGACCGTCACCTCGTCGACGGCGGTGTGCTCAACCCTCTCCCGATCGCCCCGACCGTGGCGGATGACACCGACATGACGATCGCCGTCAGCCTCAGCGCGACCACCACCAAAACCTACGAAATCCCGGTCCCGAAAAAAGAGTTGGAAAAAGCGAGCGGCATGGAGAGCCTCTATCTGGAGATGAAACAGAAGGCGGAGAGTCTCTTCGCCAGAGAGCGCAAACACAATATCGAGGAGATGGATATGTTCGACATCATCGGGCGCACCCTCGATGTGATGCAAAACAGTGTCCAGGAGTGCAAGATGGCCGGATACGCACCCGACATGATCATCGGTATCTCCAAAGATGCCTGCGGCTTTTACGAATTTAACCGTGCTTACGAGTTGATCGAACTGGGCAGGATCGTCGCGAGAGAGC
>JANTHT010000130.1 GCA_024762235.1 Sulfurospirillum sp. | reverse complement strand
AGCAAGGTACATCGCCGTCCAACAGCATGCTCGGGCAGGGGCTTTATGCATTTGAAAGCAGTGCGTGGGAAACATTTGACTTCGTGACTGTGGAGTTGACAAAGATCAAGCGCACCGCAAACGAAACGTTTATGCAGATTCTGGAAAAGGTACGCAGGGGAGAGGCGGATGCAGAGGTGATCGATTATCTCGAAGCGCTGCGTCATAACGATTTCGACAAAACGTCGGATGCGACGGTCCTCTTCGGCACCAACGCCCAGGCAGACCGGCTCAATCTGCAGAAGGTGGCCGCCGTCAAACGTGCTGAGATCGACCTGCCTGCGATCCTCAGCATCAAAAATCCCTCTATCGACGAGCGCCGTATTGAAAACTGGAAAAAAAACCTGCCCATCATCCCCGATCTAAAACTTAAAGAGGGGATTCCCGTCATCTTCACGACCAACAAATGGGGGACTTACCACAACGGAGAGCGTGCAGTAGTGGAGCATATTGACAAAGAGAGCATCGTCGTTGACAAACGGGGAAGGCTGGTAAAGGTCGACCGCTTCGTTTTCGAACTCAAAACGCCTGCCCTTGGTGGCGACGGCATGCTGGAGGATGAGACGATCGCGACACTCGAACAGTTTCCGCTGCGCCCCGCCTACGCCATCACGATCCACAAATCCCAGGGAATGAGCATCGAAAACCTGATCTGCAACGTCGACACGATCTTCGCAGACAGCCAGTTCTATGTCGCCCTCTCACGTGCGATCGATCCGGCGACACTCAGGATCGCCTACAGCCGGGACGATTTTCCGGAGTATATCCGCCGTGCGATCTCGGTCAGCGATACCGTCAAACGTTTCTACGACGAGACGGAGAGGATCTCCCTGGAGTGAGAGGCGTAACGGGTTGGAAAAGCGTCATAGGGTGATCTTCCTGGCCAGTGTCATCGCGAACCCTTTTTCGTAGTAGGCCGCTTCGTTGACAAAGAGTGCATGTAAAGGCACTTCGCGGTTATAAACGATCTCACTTCCGTCCAGTCTGCGAAAGATCGGATCTCCTTTGTGCAACAGTGCATAATCATGATCCTGCAGCTTTTCATGCACCATCCCGTCGATCTCGCCGTCACTGTCTCTGGGATAGTCGACCAGATCGACATGGTCGTACACCGTGATCTCCCTGTCGGTTTCGGGTATCACAGTACCATGAGTCACCTTTTCGAAAAAGTCGAGCAGATGCATCACGACACGCTCCGTCGCGAAGAAGAGGTCGCTGCGCAGTACGCCCTGCGGTACGGCACCCACCTCTATCGCAAAACCGTGCGGCGCGATCGAGTCGACGAAGGCATCCTCCTCATCTCCCTGCCAGCGGTAGACATGTAGCGCCGGCTCTTTTGCACAGAGGTAACGCACCGCATCCCATGTCAGTTTGCTCTGATTGCTGACAACCAGAGAGAGGCCCATGTTGGAGGTGGTGGAGTGGAGGTCGCAGATGAAGTCGACCCGGGGCTCGTCAACACCTTTGGGGCCCAGAAGGGTATTGATTTCGCAAGCTCTTTGCGCTTCGTAGTGGGATTTGGGATGTGCGAGATCTACCATTGAAAAGGAGCGGTTCAGGTCGCGGTCGATATAGCGTCGACACGCTTTTATCGCTTCGGGGTTGGTATGGAGCAGCAGGGTTTCAAACCCCTCTCTGGTGACCGGCCCGGGATCCCGTAGCCACTTTTTGATCAGATAGACACCGGTCAGTTCGTTACCGTGTGTTCCCCCGGTGATGGCGACGCGTTGCAGAGACATCAACTTCCCTTCACCGCGGCATAAATCTCTCTGGCGATCTTCTCCGGCGTTTTGTTTTCGACATTGATGACGATATCGGCCACCTCTTCGTACCCCTTTTCGCGCTCTTCATAAAGGGCGGCTGCCTGTTCGGGTGAAGCGAAGAGGGGACGTTTGGCAAGTTTTCGTTTGGCATTGGGATGTTCGACAATCCGCTTGAAAATCGCATCGAAACTACTCTCCAGCAGTATGACAGTACCGATTTTTTTGAGGTTTTTCTGTCTGTAGAAGCCTCCGCCTGTGGAGATGATCGCATTGTGGACACTCTTTTCGAGCCAGCGGGCGGTCTTCTTTTCCAGTGCCCTGAAGTAGGGCTCTCCCTCCTTCTCGAAGATCTTTTTGATCTTTCGGTTCTCGAGGCTTTCGATCATGTCGTCGGTATCGATCGCATAGAAATCGTCAAAGGTTTTGGCAAAGGCTCTGGCGACTGTCCCTTTGCCCACGCCCATAAAACCGATCAAAATGATGTTTTTCATTTTTCAAACTCCTCGTCGCTCTTCTTCTTTTTCGCTTCGATCACGATCGGTGACCCGCTGAAATCGAAATAGTTACGCAGTTGATTGATCAGGTAGCGTTTGTAACTGAAGTGGAGCGATTTGGGACGGTTCATGATGAGTGCGATACGCGGCGGCTTGATATCGAACTGCGTACCGAAATAGATCTTGGTCACTTTGCCGTGATCGGAAGGTAACTGATGCTTTTTGTTGGTGCGCTTGAGAATCTCATTGAGCTGCGAAGTGGGAATACGGAAGGTGTAGTGCGCATAGACCTCTTTGATCAGATCGCGTATGCGATGGACCCGCTTTTTGCTCAGCGCCGAGACGGTGATGACCGGCGCCCATGCGAGAAACCTGAAACGCTCTCTCACCTTCTGCAGAGTCGTTTCGTAGTCATGTTTGGCGGCATCCCACTTATTGAGTACGATGATACACCCCAGTTCATACTCCTCCACCAGACTGGCGATACGTTCGTCCAGTTCGGTAAATTCTTCACTGGCATCGAGTACCAGCAGTGCGATGTCGGCATTTTCGAGCATGGCCCGGGTGCGGTTGAGGGCGAACTTTTCGATCCCTTCGATCTTCCCCCTGCGACGGATACCGGCGGTATCGACAAAAGTAAAAATTTTATCTTCGTAGACCATCTGCTCGTCAACGGGGTCGATCGTCGTACCCGCCACATCGCTGACGACCGAACGCGCCTCTCCCACCAGTGCGTTGAGCAGTGAACTCTTGCCGACGTTGACACGGCCGATGATCGCGATTTTGATCTCGTTATCCTCTTCGCTCTCCTCCGTGCTCTCTCCCGTTTCACGCGCCGCTTCGGCAGCGAGCAGCTCTTCGAGGGCGAAATCCTCTGCATCTTCGACCAATTCCGGTTCGGGCCTGAAACGCTCCTCTTCAGGGATCTGGCTTTCGATCCAGTTGATCAGTTTGCGCGTACCGCGGTTGTGCGATACCGAAAGATAGAGAAGATCTTTCGCACCGAAAGCGGTGAACTCCCAGCCGATCTCCTCCTGCTGCCGGTCGTTGTCTATCTTGTTGACCACCAGCGCGATCTTCTTGCCCAGCTTCTGGAGCGCATGAAAAAGTTTTTTATCCTCTTCGTCCGGGAGCATCTTGCCATCGACCATGTAGAGGATGATATCGGCCTCCTCAGCCGCGGCGAGAGACTTCTCCTTCACGGCACTAAAGAGCGTTGACGAGTCGTCGATTCCGCCCGTGTCGATCAGTATGGCCGGTGTCTCATTGATACGCACTTCACTGCGCTTGACGTCGCGTGTCGTACCGCTCACTTCGGAGGTAATCGCATCACGTCTGCCGGCGATGCGGTTGAAAAGGGAGCTTTTGCCCACGTTGGGCTTTCCCAGTAGCGCTATTTTAGTCATGTTTTTGCTTCTTTTTTGCTATATTTTGACAGTGATTGTTTTCTATCGCGAATATACCATAGTTTTGATTTGTGTTGTTTGAAAACAGGAAAGCCTGCTATAATGTTTATTATGAAAAGATTGATGATCGCACTTTTGCTACTCTCCCAGACGATCCATGCCGCAGAACATCTGCTGCATGTGCGTTATGCGATCAGTTATGCGATCTTCGGAACGATAGGCTTCACAGAGGCGACGCTGAAGATCGATCCCGTGAAACAGCGCTATACGATCGATATAGAGGCGCGTGCCAGAGGTTTGGCCAAAGTGATGAGCAACGGCCGGATCGAACACTATCAGAGCCGGGGTGTCGTGCATGAGGGGATGCTGAGGCCGCAGGTTTTTACGACCGTAACCCAAAAAGGGGTGCGATTTGAAGAGAGACACCGTTATCGCTTCGACCATGGCTCGCAGAAAATCACACATATGCACCGCCTCAAAAACGGAGAGGATCTCAAAGTGACGGAAGAGCTGCTTCCCTACTATGCAAAAGATGACATATTGACACTCTTTTTCAATCTCAAAAAATATGTCACTCAGGGCGTCTGCCGGAAGAGCCGATGTACCCTTACAGCGGTAGGTGCGAACGACAAGGATGGCCGGATCGATATCTTTCCGGCTAAGGGAGAGATGCTCAGGGTGCTGCTGCACCGACGTATCTTCGCTTCGAAGCAGGGTGAGCTCTATGTGCACCTGACCAAAGAGGGATTCAGCGACTACGCGCTGCTCAAAGATGTCATCTTTTTCGGAGATGTAAAGGCGAAAGCGATTAAAATAGAACATCACTGAAATTTAAAAACTATGCAATCCTCTGAATCATTTGCTGCTCGAACAACATCTGCAGCGGCGGGTACCCGCCGTGAAGCCGTTTGAGAGAAGTGAATGATTCAGAGGATTCCATTAAGATAAAAAAGGATAGAGAGATGATACTGATCGCAGGACCATGTGTAATAGAAAGCCGTGAAAACATCTTCCGTATTGCTGAAGAGCTTCGCAGATACCATGAAGAGGATTCGATTGATTTCTACTTCAAAGCAAGTTTTGACAAGGCAAATCGCACCTCTCTGGAGAGTTTTCGCGGTCCCGGCATCCAGGAGGGATTGAAGATCCTGGACGATGTCAAAAAAGAGTTCGGATACAAGTTGCTGACCGACGTCCACGAGACATGGCAGGTGGAGGAGGCGGCCCATGTCGTCGATGTGCTTCAGATTCCCGCATTTTTGTGCCGTCAGACCGATCTGCTCGTAGCCGCTGCCAAAACGGAGTGTGTCGTCAATGTCAAAAAGGGGCAGTTCATGAATCCGCTCGATATGGAGTACTCCGCCCTGAAGGTACTCCAGACACGCGGTGTCGAAGAGGCGACGTACGCAAATAGCAAAGAGGCGGGACTCTGGCTGACAGAGCGCGGAAGTAGCTTCGGATACGGCAATCTCGTTGTCGACATGCGCTCCCTTGTCATCATGCGGCAGTTCGCACCGGTTGTCTTCGATGCGACGCATGCGGTCCAGATGCCGGG
>JANTHT010000129.1 GCA_024762235.1 Sulfurospirillum sp. | reverse complement strand
TGCGATCAAACGTGAAGAGATCAAAGAGATCTACGCCGGTGAAATCGGTGCGGTCGTCGGACTCAAAAACACCACGACCGGTGACACACTCTGTGATCCTGCGGAAAAAGTGGTTCTCGAGCGTATGGAGTTCCCCGATCCGGTTATCTCTGTCGCGGTCGAGCCGAAAACCAAAGCGGATCAGGAGAAGATGGGTATCGCCCTTCAGAAACTTGCTCAGGAAGATCCCTCTTTCCGCGTCGAGACAGACGAAGAGAGCGGTCAGACGATCATCTCCGGTATGGGTGAACTGCACCTCGAGATCATCGTCGACCGTATGAAGAGAGAGTTCAAAGTAGAGGCGGAAGTGGGACAGCCGCAGGTTGCATACCGTGAAACGATCAGAGGTGCCGTCGACCAGGAGTACAAATATGCGAAGCAGTCCGGTGGACGCGGTCAGTATGGGCACGTCTATCTGAAACTCGAGCCGCTGGAGCCGGGTGAAGGGTATGAGTTCGTAGACGCGATCAAGGGTGGTACCGTTCCGCGAGAGTATATTCCGGCTGTCGACAAAGGTGTTCAGGAAGCGATGCAGGGCGGTGTACTCGCAGGGTATCCCGTAGAAGATGTCAAAGTGACACTCTATGACGGTTCTTACCACGATGTCGACTCCTCTGAGATGGCGTTTAAACTCGCTGCCTCCATGGGTTTCAAAGAGGGTGCGAAAAAAGCGAATCCTGTCATCCTCGAGCCCATGATGAAAGTCGAAGTGGAAGTACCCGAAGAGTTCATGGGTGATGTCATCGGTGACCTGAACAGAAGACGCGGTCAGGTAGAGGGTATGGACGAGCGTGCCGGTAATAAAATCGTCAACGCATTCGTACCGCTTTCAGAGATGTTCGGCTACTCCACCGACCTCAGATCTGCTACGCAGGGACGTGCGACATACGCGATGGAATTCGACCATTACGCGGAAGTACCTAAAAACGTCGCTGAAGAGATTATCAAAAAGAGAAACGGTTAATTCACCGTGGCTTATACGCAGGAGGGGAATGCCTCTCCTGCCTCTTTCTAACCACTCCATATATTTTTTAACTTTTGTCCTCGTAGCTCAGCTGGATAGAGCATCGGATTCCTAATCCGAAGGTCTCAGGTTCGAATCCTGTCGGGGACACCACTGCAAATCATATGCTTTTGGATGAGTATAATCATTTTCACTCAACCGGTTCGATTTCTGTAACACTGGGACTTTCAAACACGCGTTGTGGCAGTGGAATACCATCGAGTGTGACAGAAGTGTTACAACTGCATGGTCGAGATGTGTCGAGCAGCGTATAGCCCATGGTGGTAAAAAGATCGGAAACGGGCATCTCCTGATGGGTAAAAGGATTGCTCTCTGCCGGAAGTATCGTCTGCTTTCCAATAGGATCCTCGATGTAATAGGAGATGATCTCCGGAGCCGTGATGCGGATATCTTCCAGACATATCCCCGCTATCTCTTCAAATAGCGATGCTATATAAGCCGTGCAATCGGCACCGTTTTTTCGCCCATCCTCAATGAGGGGTATGGCCTTTGTCAGAAATGTCTCTGCACCGATGTGAAAAGGTAATTGAAATGGAAATTCTTTTTTCAAATCTTCTTTGATCGTGTTTATCATCTGTATGCGATATTTTTTCATACGATCGTGCAGTGCAGGACGAAGTCTTTTTGCCCAGATATAGTCGTAGGTCTCAAGACCGTTGACATAAAAATCGTGCGGACACTCTTTATAGCCATAATCGCTTCCAAGACAGTAGACATAGAGTTTACCGCTTATTTTCAATCCTTCTGCATCTATATGGTACGTTTCACTGCCGTCACTGTTCATCTCCACACCATAGGCATAGCCTTCATCATCTTTGCCTATATAGAGAAACATATGGGTATATCTCCCAGGTATACCGTAGGATACAGGGGTCTGTGCTCCCTTCAGATCATGGCCGGCGAAGAGCATGTCAAAAGGTTGCAGGGGAAGGTAGGTGACAGGTGTATGACTCTCCTTGCGGCCAGGAAAATAGTAGGTCTGCATCTTAAGCCGTTCGACATGATACCCCTTTTCGACATCCGTTTGCACTAATGGACGATTGTCCGTACCGCACCCCGACAACATCAGCACGACAAGCATTGGAACAAAAAAGAAGTTTTTCAGCACAGTATACCTTTTCCAGGATTTTCACTGATTTCGATGATATGGCCATCCTGCATGACTATACGGGCATCGGCTATCTCTGCGACTTTAGGGTCATGTGTGGCGATAAGCATAGTACTGTGTCTCTTTTCAACATAATGGCGCATGCCATTTAGTATCATGATAGCCGTTTTGCTGTCGACATTACCGGTAGGTTCGTCAGCAAGGATGAGGGTGGGTTCGTTTGCCAATGCCCGTGCGATTGCAGCCCTCTGGCGTTCGCCGCCGGAGACTTTGCCGGCTTTGGAATCACATTTCTCTGCCAGTCCCATATCTGAGAGAAGCTGTCGCGCGTGCGCCTCTCTCTGCCGATTGTTGAACTTTCGATTTGTCAATAGTGCTGTTTCTACATTTTCACGCAACGTCAGAACCGGAATTAGATAGTGAAACTGAAAGACGAATCCGAGATAGTTTCTTCGAAAGGCAGCTTTTTCTCTGTAGGTCGAGAGACTCTTACCTTCGTAGTGGATCGCGCCGCTGTCCGGTTTGTCAAGCGTTCCTATGAGATTGAGGAGCGTACTTTTTCCACATCCGGAACTGCCCGTCAGTGCATAGATGCGATTGCATCGAAGTGTAAATGAGATGTCATGCAGTGCCGGAACAAGCCCGTCGTCATAACTTTTATATAATTGTCTGACTTCAAGAAAAGGTGTTGTGCTATCCATCTCTCAGGGCCTTTGCAATGGTGATTCTGCTTGCATAGAATGCCGGAAAAAATGCACTGAAAGCTGCGATGACAATACACATGAACAGTGTAGTGCCAAATAGATGCATATCCAGGTTCTGCGGAAGATAGAAACCGATGTCGTTATAGGCAAACCGGATGTACTTCAGTATGCCATAGGATACGAGTAAACCCAACAGACCACCTGTAAGGGTCAGAACAAGAGATTCGATGACAAAAACCGTAACGATCATGCTGCTGCTCCAGCCGATTGCATTCAGAATACCTATCTCTTTTTTGCGCTCGTTGATCGCCATCAAAAATGTATTGATCAAAATCGCTGAAGCGACAATCAGTGCAATTGCAGCGATGATGTCGGAGAGATAGAAGAGATTTTTCAAAGCACCCAATGTGCTGGTGAAATCTCTGCTCTTGACAGCGGTGATATCGTCGTATTCTTTGTTGATACGCTCCATCACTTCCTGCAGCTTCGCGGGATTTTTCAGTGTGAGAAAGAGCATGTTGGTTTTACCCGGTTTGTGCAACACTTCTCTCGCTGCTTCAAGATTCAGGATGATACTACTGTTGAAGAAGCTGACCCAGGAGTTATAGTCTCCGGTAATACGATATGGATCTCCCCGGGAAATTTTAAGTTCATCTCCTATCTTCAGATGCTTGTTCTCCATCAGCCGCTTTGCAATAATCAACTCACGGTGATCCGGCCTGTAACGCTCGCCTTCTACCATCGTGATGCCAAGTTTTCCGGCAGTTTTGGTAAAGTCTGAGAAACCAAACAGGAAAACGATACTATGGTCCGGAAGGCGTTTTTTCCCGAGAACGATCGAGTGTGCACTTTTGATGTCGGGATCCGAAGCGACCTTCCTGACGAGCTCTTCCCCTATAGCGGAAGAGAGCGGTGTCGCAGCATATCTTGACTGGACGATCAGGTCAATATCCCCCGCTTCTATCGCGTGGGAAACCTGTTCTGTGAAAGAGTTGGCGATCAGTGTCAGTATGGTATACATGCTGACGATCATTGCAATACTGAAGAGTGTAAAAAAAGAGCGCACAGGTGTTCTGAAGATATTGCGCAGGGCATAAGATAAACCTGTTTTATACATACTGAACGCTTTTGGAAGGCGGGGAAAGTCTCCCCGCAAAGGCCGGATGGCCGATTATTGAATTTCTGTCACAGTGGCTGAGCAATCGAGTGCACCGATTTTTTTGCCGTTTTGCTCGACATCGAATTTACCGGATTGAATATCATCCGTTGTAAATGTCGCTTTTTGACCGTTTCTGGAGAGTGTAAACCATCCCGGGCCGCTCGCATCTGCACCTACAGGTACTTTTGAAGTGGTGAGAGTAACCGGACCTTCTTTCGGATCGTAGTAAGTGGCATGTTCCACTTCCACTGTACCGTCAGTGTCGGGATCGCCATACTGGTTGATAGCGACATCTGTCAATTTGTATGTTCCCTCTTCCGTAGAGTCGAGTCTGAACTCTTTGATGGTGAGTCTGTTTGGATTGCCTGCGGTGTAATTGAGCTGATTGAGATAGAGCTTCTCCTGTGTCGTTTGACCATGATCTACCACAACTGCACTGATACCGCCGCTTCCTGTAGAGACCGAAGCCGATTTCAACTCCTGATTATCACCGGTTCCCTGCATCGTGACAGAGAGATGGACAGAACCGTTGATAGTCGTTTTGACATTCTCACTGCCGTTACAGAAATTGTTGAAAACATACTCCCCGTCCGTATCGGATCCTGTAAAAGTCATCGTACCGCCACAGCTGCCATTGATAGGTTGTGTGTTTTCCAGCGCTCTGCTCTTTTTAGTGGATTGTGGTTTCGTCACAGCACTATACACAGCGCGATAGGCGGTAAGTTTCTGCATATCCGGTATTGTGGCGGCAGCATTGCTTGTAAAGACACATCCGGGGATAATCTTCGCGATATTGCTGCCTATATTCTCGATTGCCCTGGTATCGAGTGCGGCAGTGGACGGTGTTGGTGAATTTGCACTATTATCAGCACTTCCACTGCTGGAGCCGCCACATCCGATCAACATTCCCATTCCCGTTAATGACGCCACGAGTGTAGTCGCTAACATGATTTTCTTCATCATAGCCTCCTTGAAAAGTAGTATTGAATATTAGATATCCATAATATAATTATACTACTTTTTTACATCGGTTATACTTAAGTTTTTGTATGAAGTATGTTGTATTTAATAGACAAATAATTCTGTCTCCTGAGAGAATATTTAGAAGGGGCATAGTTTTGATAAAAGGAAAAGTGGAGAAATGTACCTCCGGGGGAGATACCGAGTCAGTGGTTTCTAACTGATCCTCCCGGCAAGTTGCTCCGGCAGCAGTCCCAGAGACTCTTCGACGAGCTGTGTGTTGCCGTGTGTGATAAAATCATCTTCATATTCAAATGTGACCACTTCAACACTCTCATGCAGATTGTTTGCATCCAGAAATTCACACAGTGCGCTGCCCACACCGCCCATTTTG
>JANTHT010000128.1 GCA_024762235.1 Sulfurospirillum sp. | reverse complement strand
GTGTCGGCATAGGCACGCAGGTCGTCGAAACCGAAATTGTTTTTGAGTATGGCGAAGTCATATTTGAGATTCTGCCCGATGATCGGGTGTTTGAGCAGTTTTTCGAGCACCTCTTTCGCATCCTCCATGCTGAGTTGTTTCCCCACACCCAGATAGTTGTGCGCGATCGGCACGTAGAAGGCGCCCTCTTCATCCGAGGCGAAAGAGAAGCCGACGATGTGCGCCTCGAAAGGGGAGAGCGAGTCGGTCTCGGTATCGAAGGCGACGGGGGTGCCTGCCGGGATTTTGCGAAGCGCTTCGAGGACCTTGGTTTTGGTGTCGAGCAGATGTGCTTCGAAACCGAGCTTTTGGGTACAGGCCTTCTCATCTTCGGTGTGCTGGTAGGTGGCACCGGCACGGTTGAGGATCGTCCGCATATCGAGATCCAGCAGTTCGTCGGTGACTCTGAGGATCGGATTCTCCTGCGGAAATCTGTAACCGCTGATATCGCATGAGGGGAGGATGTTGTGGTAGAGCGTGGCGAGTCTCCTGCTCAGGTAGGCGCTCTCTTTTCCCTCCTCGAGCAGTTTGCGTGTACGGGCGTTACCGATCTTGTCCAGATTGGCGTAGATATTGTCGAGCGTACCGAACTCTTTGAGCAGTTTGCTCGCCCCTTTGGGACCGATGCCCCTGACGCCGGGGATATTGTCGGCACTGTCCCCGACAAGTGCCAGAAAGTCGACGATCTGCTTCGGAGGGACGCCATACTTCTCCAGACACTTCTCTTCGTTGATCTCGATCTTTTTGAGAGGATCGTAGAGTACGACGCGGTCGTCGTCGATGAGCTGGTAGAGATCTTTGTCGTGTGAGACGATACGCACTTTGATCCCCTGTTCCTTCGCACACTCCACCAGCGACGCGATCACATCGTCCGCTTCGTAACGGGGCATTTCGAGTTTGGGGAAGCCCATCTTTTCGATCAGCTCGATCGCGACGGGGAGCTGCTTGACGAGATCTTCGGGCGGGGAGGGGCGGTTGGCTTTGTAGTTGGGATCGATCTCTTTGCGGACCGGGCTCTCTTTGGAGTCGAGTGCGAAGACCAGGTAGTCAGTGCCATGTTCTTTGTTGAGTGTGGCGATAAAGTTGATAAATCCGGTCAGCAGTCCGGTAGGAAATCCTTTGGAACTTTTGAGCTGCGGAAGGGCGTAGTAGTTGCGGAAAAAAAATCCGAATGTGTCTATGACGGTCAATGTTTTCATACGCCGATTGTAACGATTTTTTGTTTTGATTTGCTATAATCTGCACATATAGTGTGAACGCGTAGCCTTTTTATAAACTACTCCTCCGAGGACAAATCCTCCCTGCGGTCTGAGCCTCTCGTCGCAGTTTATAAAAAGGCTACGCTTTTGAGTACCACTATGAAAACTTTATGTAACAGAGGAGAAAATATGGCAACCTACTCAATGGGTGATCTGAAAAAAGGGTTGAAGATCGAACTGGACGGTACACCGTACAAAATCGTGGAGTATCAGCATGTCAAACCGGGCAAAGGCGCGGCGTTTGTACGCTGCAAGATCAAATCCTATCTCAACGGCAAAGTGATCGAAAAAACCTTTCATGCAGGAGACAAGTGCGAACAGCCGAACCTCGAGCAGAAGACGATGCAGTACCTCTACGACGACGGAGATATGCTCCAGTTTATGGACACCAGCACCTATGAACAGATCGGCCTGACACACGAGCAGGTGGGCGATACACAGAAGTGGCTGGTAGACGGTATGAATGTCGAGATCCTCTTTCACAACGGCAATGCGATCGATGTCGAAGCACCGGCGACTGCAGAGTACAAGGTCGTCGAAACACCGCCGAACTTCAAAGGGGACTCTCAGGGCGGCAAAAAGCCGGCGACACTCGAGAGCGGGGCAGTCGTACAGGTTCCTTTTCATGTTGTCGAAGGCGACACGATCAAAGTCGATACCGTCAAAGGGGAGTATCTGGAGAAAGTGAAGTAATAACTGTCTGATTACAAAAAAAGGAGTAAGGTATGGCATCAGTTTTAGTACCACTGGCAGAAGGTTTCGAGGAGATTGAAGCGGTTTCGATCATCGACGTGCTCAGACGCGCGGGCATCGAGGTGACGACGGCGTACCTCTTCAACAGAGAGGTCAACGGTGCCAACGGCATCACGATACTCGCCAACATGAGTATCGACGACGTCGACGCAGAGGAGTATGACATGATGGTGCTGCCCGGCGGTATGCCGGGAGCGGCGCATCTGCGGGATGATGAACGCGTACAGGCACTGCTCAAAGCGTTTGATGCCAAAGGCAAACGTGTCGGTGCGATCTGTGCCGCCCCGATCGCGCTCGATGCTGCAGGCGTACTCGGGGATGACGACGATTATACATGTTACCCCTCCTACGATCAGCAGATCAGTCACGGCCATTTTACCGATGCACAGAAGGTGGTCAAGAGCGGCAATGTCCTCACTTCGAGAGGTCCCGGTACGGCGCTCTGCTTCGGACTTGCGATCGTACGCGAACTGGCCGGTGAAGAGACTTATGCACAGCTCAAGGCCGGATTGCTCGCCGATTACTGCGATTGAGACCGAAAAGGCTTTAAAAAGAGAGAAAAAATCCGATATACCCTTTAGAAATAATGTTAAAGGGTTATCGTGTTGGATCAAAAAACGCAAGAGGATGCGATCACCATCCTCTATGTCGAAGACGAAGAGGTCGTGCGGGAGGGGTATGCCAGAGCGCTCAACCGCATGACACCACATCTGCTGCTGGCCGAAAACGGAGAAGAGGGGCTGGCGATCTACAAGAAACATCGTCCGGACATTGTCGTCAGTGATATCCGTATGCCGGGAATGGACGGTATCGAGATGCTCAAAGCGATCAGGGAGATCGATCCGGATGCGAACTTCATCTTCACTACGGCACACAACGACAGCCATTACATGCTCGAAGCGCTGGAATATCAGGTAAATGCCTACCTTCAGAAGCCAGTTTCCAAAAACATGCTCAGAGAGAAAATCGAAAAGATCGCTGCACAGATCAGACAGGTGAAGGAACTTGAACTACATCAGAAGGAGATCGAGCGTCAGAAGATCATTCTTCAGGAGGTACTCGATCATGAAAAGAGCCTGCTGGTGGTCAGCAACTTCAAAGAGGTATACTTCGCCAACAGAGCCTTTCTGGAGCATTTCGGCGTTTCATCGATCGAAGCGTTCAACGCACTTTGTCATGACTTGATCGATCTTTTTTTGCCGCTTCCGGGCTATCTGCACAGAAACATGCTCAAAGCGCAGCAGACATTTTACGAACTGGTGGAGCAGAGTGAAGAGACAGAGCGTGTCGTCACGATGATCGGCGCGACGACCCAGCCCGGCGCCTATCAGATCAGTATCGCACCGATAGCGCTCGACAACCATGACGCCTATCTCATCTCTCTTACAGATATTACGCAGTTCAACATACAGCGTCTCTCAACCGAAAAGAAAGCCTATCACGACACATTGACAGGGATCTACAACCGTACGAAATTCGATACACTCTTCGATGCGGAACTCGAACGCGTGAAGCGTTACGGTACGGAGAGTACGATGGTTCTGCTAGATATCGACCATTTCAAACGTTTCAACGATACCTACGGCCATCTGGTGGGAGACAAAGTGCTCAAGATACTTGCCGAAACGATCTCCGCCAATATCCGATCGACGGATATCTTTGCCAGGTGGGGCGGTGAGGAGTTCATCCTGCTGCTGCCGGAGACAGCTCTGGAAGGGGCGTGCATGCTAGTCGAAAAACTGCGTAAAAAGGTAGAGGAGATCGTTATCGACGAGGCGGAACCGATCACTGCGTCGTTTGGCGTGACACAGTTACGCAGGGAAGATACGGCAAAAAGTGCCTTCGTGCGTGTCGACGCAGCACTCTACGATGCCAAATCCGCCGGCAGAAACTGTGTCAGATGCAGCGTGGACCCGCTTCCGTCAGCGGCGGAAGTCGCCTGTGAAGCTTAAGCTCCGTTTCGCTCTTGCGATGCTGCTGCTCTGGGGATGGAGCAGCACACATGCTTTCAACCCTGACCATATTTCGCTGCAGTTGCAGTGGAAACATCAGTTCCAGTTCGCGGGTTACTATGTCGCCAGGGAACTCGGCTTCTACAAAGAGGCCGGACTCGATGTCGACATACGTGAATACCGCCCCGGTATCGATGTTCTGGAGGATGTTATCAACGGGCGCAGCGATTTTGGATCCGGACGCGTTTCACTGATTCTCCATAGCGATCGCGGTATTCTCATGATGGCCGCGATCTATCAGAGTTCACCTTTCGTGCTTCTCTCCAAAAGGCGTGACAACCTTAAAACACTTCACGATATTGCCGGGAAAAAGCTTATGCTCAGCGACTCACTGGCGGATATCGCCTCTATCTTTGCCATGCTCAAAGCCGAAGGGATCGATACCGAAACGATGCATTTCCTGCCCCATTCACTCGATATCAAAGATCTGATAGATGATAAAGTTGATCTGATCAGCGCCTATATCTCCAATGAACCCTATCTGTTACAGGAGCGTCACATTCCTTACACCGTTTTCGACCCCAGAGACTATGGGTTCGATTTTTACGGAGACATCCTCTTTACCACCAAAAGGTTTGCCGAAAAATATCCCGATGTTACGCGAAGATTTTACGAAGCGACGCTTAAAGGGTGGGCATATGCATTTGCACATATTCCGGAAACGGCAAAACTGATCCGACGCAAATACAATACGCAGCACAAGAGTCTGCAAGCGCTGATTTATGAAGGCGAAACGCTAAAAAAGCTGGCACTTCTTCCCGATGTCCCTTTTGGAAAAATCGACAATGTGCGTTTGCGGGAGATCGAAAACAGTTACAGGCTGCTTGGATTTGGCCAGTTCAAGAAAAACGATTTCGATGACATGATCTACAGCGGGAACAAGGCGGATGCAGAGCGCCTTGTGATAGAGAGAAAGTGGATCGTGTTGATGGCGATGATGTTGCTGTTTGTGATAGGGTTGCTGATACTGAACTGGTATCTGAGTCTCCGTGAAAACCGGTTGTTGCAGAGTTCTCTCGAACGATTCGAACTGTTGATCGAGTCGACGATCGAAGGGATTCTGATTTTCGATGAAGAGGGCGTTTGTCTGCGGGCCAATTCGGTGGCGGGCACGCTTTTCAGATACCGCCAGGAGGCGATGCGAGGTGTGGCTGTGACCGCATTGCTCTGTCCCGAATCAGTGGAAATTGTGAAGAGACGCATGCAGGTTCCCAACCAGGAACCCTATGAGGTAAAACTGAGACGCAGAGACGGTACCTGTTTCACAGCGATCGTCCGCGGACGTGATATGGTCTGGGAAAATCAGCGGATCCGTGTCTCGACGGTGATCGATATCTCCGAGATGAAAGCATTGCAGA
>JANTHT010000127.1 GCA_024762235.1 Sulfurospirillum sp. | reverse complement strand
AGTGTACAGACAAGCGTGTCAACATGATCACGCCGGCACTTTTTGAAAAGTACCCCAGCCCAAAAGAGCTCGCCCTGGCCGATGTCGACGATGTCAAAGAGCTTATCAAAACCTGCTCCTTTTTCAACAACAAAGCGAAAAATCTCGTCAAGATGGCACAGGTAGTCATGGAGCACTACGACGGCAAAATCCCCCTCGATGAGAAGGAGTTGGTCAAACTCCCCGGTGTCGGACAGAAAACAGCCCATGTCGTCATGATCGAATATACCGACGCCAACCTGATGGCTGTCGATACCCATGTCTTCAGAGTCGCCCACCGACTGGGACTCAGTGACGCCAAAACGGTCGAAAAGACCGAAGAGGACCTGGTCAAAGCCTTCAAGACCGACCTGCATATCCTCCATCAGGCGATGGTGCTTTTCGGGCGCTACATCTGTACCGCCAAAAATCCCAAATGCGACACGGAGTGTTTTATGACCGACCTTTGCAAAAGCAAAGAGAGTTTCAAAGCCAGATAAGGGAGAGAGATATGAAAAAGTTCACCTTTTCCCCCAAAAGCGTCCTGATCGAAGTGGCCAAACTGCTGGTGATGCTCTTCATCGTCGCCAATGTGGTCAGTTACCTGAAAAAACCCGAAGTGGTCGATCAGACCCTGCCCAATCTCAATGTCACCCTGCCGGATGGCACGGCCCGAAACCTGGAAAGCTACGCGGGCAAACCGCTCCTCCTCTACTTCTGGGGAAGCTGGTGCCCCATCTGCAAGATGAGTTCGCCGGTCATCAGCGATCTCTCGCAAAAGTATCAGGTCGTGGCGGTGGCGGTCAACAGCGGCAGCGACAAAGATCTGAAAAGCTACATGCAAGCGCACGATCTGCACTTTCCCGCGGTCAACGACGCTGACGGCGCCATCGCACAGAAGTTCGGTGTCGACACCTTCCCCACCACCTTTATCTATAACAGTAAAGGAAGCCTCATCTTTACCGATGTCGGTTACACCTCCAAACCCTCTCTTCTGCTAAAGATCTGGCTCGGAGACATCTTCTAAACCGGTTGACAGGCTTTACTTCAGCGTACCTACAAGCGGTGCATGGTCACTGGGTGTGGGCGTACGGCGACGGCGCGTCCAGAGATCGACCGCTATCTCTTCACATCTTTCGACCACCGCATCGGTCGCGAGGATATAGTCGATCCGCATCCCTTCGTCCCGCCAGATCCCCGCGGTACGATAGTCCCACCATGTAAAGGCTTTGGTATCGGGGTGCTTGTGCCGGTAGCAGTCGGTCAGACCGATCCCGAGCAGTGCCCGCAACTTCTCTTTTTCACTCTCCAGAAAGCCGACCTGCCCCCGAAAGCGTGCCGGATCGTAGACATCGATATCTTCGAGTGCGACATTCATATCCCCCAGGACGATCACCCGCGCATGCTGCGTCATCAACCCTTTCACATATTCGGTTAGTACATCGTAAAAAGCCATCTTGTAGAAGTGCTTCGGGTCACTCTCGTCACTCTCACCGTGCGGCGCATAGACGTTGAGAATCACATACCCTTCGATATGGACTTCGATGAGGCGCTTCTGCCGGTCGAGCACATCGTCGTCAAATAGCGTTTTGACATGCTTGATGGGAAGTTTCGAGCAGACCGCCACACCGTTGTAACGCTTTTCACCGTTGATCGCCAGCGTGTACCCCAGCTTCTCGAACGGTTCTTTGGGAAACTGCGCCTCTTCGCACTTTAGCTCCTGCATGCAGAGGATATCGACAGGATTTTTCTCCTCCAGCCATCTGGCGATCAGCTCCGCACGCGCACGGATCGAATTGACGTTAAATGTCGCAATCTTCATCCCTGATGCTCATAACAGACGAGTGTATCTACAGGACTCTTTTCGACGATATCCTCTATGGCATCACCGAGCATCGTATCCCGATCCAGCGGCGCGAGCACCAGCAGATCCGCATCCACCTTTTTCACAAATGCGACGGTATCTTCATCGATGCCGTTCTCTCCTGTCTCGAAAGTCCCTTTCAAACCTCTCTCTTTACAAAACTCCTGAAACGCCTCCTGCTTGGCCGACATCAACTCCAGATAGATACTCGCATCCATCCCGACATCGAAGGGCTCGACGACAGGGTCGACACTCGGCAGCGGTATATACTGAAAATCCTGATAAAGATGCAGATCCACACCTTTGAAAAAGCGCTGCATGAAATTCAGGCAACGCTCCGGCATGACCGCATCGAGCGCCACGACTGCCTTGGTATAGAGATGGATGGCCTCTTTGATCACCAGCACGGGTGTGGAGATTTTGCGCAGGATCTTCTGCGTGGGTTTGCCCGCATAGGTCGTGACGATGAGCGTATCCGCCTCCTTCCCTGCCTCTTCGGCTACATGATCGGCGGTATCGTCTTCGAAAATCAGTATTGCCGGTTCTTCGATACCCGCCGCAACCGCTCTCTCTTCCAGTTCCCTGCGAAGCTTCTGATGCTCGAGCCCCTCCTCTTTGTTGAAAAAAGGGAGTTCGAAGAGCGAAACTTCATGGACATACATCAGCGTCACGCCGGCTCCATGCCCTTTCGCCATCTTCGCGACCGTGTCGATCAAGCCGTCACATTTTTCATATTCGTTACAAACCGCCAGTATCCTGTTCATCTGTTGCATCTCTTCTCCCTCTTGTGATATATTCTTTCAGTTACGGAAATATTTTCCCCTTCTCCAGCGCTTCGCGTGAAAAAGGGAATACAATGTCGTTGTCATATAACAGTTTGCTCTCATCCTTCCCCTCATACTCGACCGCAGAGAGGAAGTGCTGCATGACGTTGATGCGCGCCTCCTTCTTCTCGTCGGTATGGACAACATGCCACGGCGCATAGACGAAGTCTGTCTTGACAAACATCTCGTCACGCGCTTTGGAGTAGGCTTCCCACTTCTCCTGCGCCTTCTCGTCGAGGGAACTGATCTTCCACTGCTTCAGGGGATCGGTATGCCTGGCTTCGAGGCGCCTCTTCTGCTCCTCTCTGGAGATGTCGAGGTAGTATTTGAAAAAGATCATTTTGGAGCGTGTCAGCATGTGCTCGAAATCACCCACCTCTTCCATGAAGAGTTTGTACTCCTCTTCGGTGCAGAACCCGAACACCCGCTCCACTCCGGCGCGGTTGTACCAGCTGCGGTTGAAAAAGACGATCTCCTGACCGCTTGGCAGATGTGGTACATAACGCTGAAAATACCAGGAGCGCCGGTCTCTGTCGGAAGGTTTGGGGAGTGCGACGACACGCGTCTCACGCGGACTCATGTGCTCGGTGAAGCGCTTGATCGTACCATCCTTACCGGCGGCATCACGCCCTTCGAAGATCAGAAAGACTCGCTTCTCCTCACCGATGACACTCTTTTGAAACTTCACCAGTTCCACCTGCAGATCGTACAGCATTTTTCTGTAAGCTTTTTTCTCCATCACCGATCTCCTTGCTCTTTTCGATTATAGCATAAATCCCGCTTTTGTCACAAGATTTGCCGATTTTTATACTTTATCTATAGATTTACTTGACTTTAGAATGAAACTATGTTATCATTGCATCAAATATCCAAAGGAAACGCTATGACCAAAGCCTGCCCCATCTCCGCAAAACGTATCGATGAAAATGTTGTCCGCATTAGCTCGGCGCTCATCTTTGTCATGCTGCTCTGCTATCTGCTGCTCGGGCAAAAGAGTATCATCCTCTTTCTGCTCTTCGACTTTTCACTCCGCCTTTTCGGCTACAGTGACAAAAGCCCGCTCATGCTGGCAAGCCGTCAGATCGCGCTGTGGCTGCACCTTACACCGAAAATGAGCGATGAGGCACCCAAAAAGTTCGCATTGAGACTGGGTTGGGGCCTCCTGACAGCCATCACAGCCGCACTCTTGCTGCATGCAAATCTGTTCAGTTATCTGCTCATCGCCACGTTGCTTCTCTGCAGCGCCCTCGAAGCGCTCTTTTCCTACTGCGTGGGATGTAAGATTTACCAATTGATGCACTATATGAGTGCCGGGATGCGTTGATGCTCGGGCTCTCCTCCAAAACGTTTTATGCCGTTTCGGCCATGCATGTGTTGATGCGGCACGACAGAACCAAACCGATGAAGATCAAAGAGATCGCAAAACTGGCCAACGCGCCGCAAAACTTTCTGGAGCAGATTCTGCTGGAACTGCGTAAAAAAGGGTTACTGCAGAGTGTCAAGGGGGCAAACGGCGGCTATCTGCTGGCCAGGGAACCGGAGCGTATCTACCTGAGAGAGATTGTCGAGACGATCGAAGGGGCCTACTTTACACCCGAATGCAAGACAGAGAAGCCTGCCCTGCAACTTCTGTGGCAGGAGCTCTGTCAAAAAGCTGCCCACGCTTTCGACATCCCGCTCTCCGAACTGGAGCGATACCAGCAGCAGATCGATCGGACGCTCGATTTTTCCATTTAAATTTCCTCTCTTAAATTTTCCCGCTAACTTCCCATCACCTTCTGCCGATATACCATGTATGAAAACGATCGACCGACTCTACAAAGAGGATAAACCGAGAGAAAAACTGGCAAAAAAGGGGGCGCAGGCGCTCAGGGATTACGAACTGGTCGCGATTTTACTCGGCAGCGGCACGAAAGAGAAGGATGTCTTCGCACTCTCCAGAGAGATCGTCAGACTCTTCGAAAAAGATTTCGATAGCCTGACACGCGAAAAACTGCTGCAGATCCACGGTCTCGGCCCTGCCAAAGCGAGCCAGATCCTCTCGGCGATCGAACTGAGCCGCCGCTATCTGATCAAACAGAACCGGCGCATCTCCAACGCTTCGGATATCTACGAAGTGTTACGCGATTTCACCCGGAAGAGACAGGAGCATTTTCTCACTGTCACCCTCGACGGCGCCAGCCATATCATCGAAACACGCGTCGTCTTCATCGGCACGCTCAACCAGAGCATCGTCCACCCCAGAGAGGTCTTCGCCGACGCCGTCACCGACCGTGCGGCAGGGATCATCATCGCCCACAACCATCCCAGCGGACAGCTCCGCCCCAGCGACGCGGACAAGCGCGTCACCCAACGGCTGCGCGAGGCAGGCGACCTGATGGGCATCGAACTACTCGATCATGTGATCCTCTCCAAAGAGGGCTATTTCAGTTTTCGTGACGAAGGGTTGCTGTAGGCTCCTTCGGTTCGCGAAGCCCCTCTTCCTCTTTTTTCGCCAGACGTCTGTCCAGATATTCGCTCAGCGGTTCGTGATCACGGTAGACGCGGTAGAGGTAACTGAAGAGAAAGGTGCTGACCACCACGACCGCTGTCGATACGAGCGATGTGGGATTGTGGATGAAGTTGTAGCCGATCAGCACGCCCACCGATCCCAGACATGCCAGAAAAGCGAAAAGCGAGATCCAGCGGTTGGAGTTTGTCTCCTTGTAGAGTATGAAGTTGGCGAGATTGACCAG
>JANTHT010000126.1 GCA_024762235.1 Sulfurospirillum sp. | reverse complement strand
TTTGCCTGTTCGCTCTGTCCGAGGAGATTGGGCAGTACCAGACCCGCAAGCAATCCGAGAATGATGATGACAATCATGATCTCGATCAGTGAAAAACCTTTTTTCATCTTTTTCCTTTTTGAAAAAATATAGATATATTTTAAATAGTTTTATTTAAGATACTTATTATAAAATAAGAACAATATTATAGTGAAAGTAGCTTTATATTTTATGAAAAGAGCAATCGTTTTGATGATGACACTGGGCTTTATCGCGATCATCACGGCCCTCGTGCTGTATACCCTCTCTATCTCGAAGAAGAGTTTCGATGCCGTCGCGCTGATCGATGCGCAAAACCAGTTTTCTCTCTCGTTCAAGGATTTCGACCATATCCTCTCCCAGAACACAAAGATGATCAAGGATGCCGACACACTTGACCTGCTGCTCGCCTCTTCGACGATCCCGCCGCTCACCGAACCGGAGACGGGATTGACACTCGGCTTTGAGATGATGTCCGAGATGAAAAAGATCAATCTCAATGCGCTTTTATCACAACTAGTTAAAGCAGAAGGTAACTGTGATCTCAATCAGTCCACGGAGCTTTTATGCCGGCCTCTGGAACGCTTTTTGGATCAGTATGAGATCCGGGATAAACGCACCATGCTCGACCTGCTGGTCGATACGGTCGACCGCGACAATCTGGAACTGGGAAGCGATACCGAGATAGCCAATGAAGATATCGACTTTGCACAGGGGAAGATCTACAGTTACAACCATCTGCAGAAGATCTTTCAGCGCTACTATCAGTTGACATCCGACAAAAATATCTTCAGGCTCGACCGTGAAAAGGTCGAGCAGGTGTTTGCCTTCGGCGATGCCAACGTTTCGCGTCAGATGCTCGATTGTCGGCTCGATCCGATGGGAGAAAACGATATTTTCCCCTATATACTGCCCGCTTACATGGTGTCGCATGAGGTGGTGCAACCAGACTACTACTGCGCACTTTTCAAAGAGAAGAGTCCGGCACTGGAGACAGAGCCTGAGCTGAAGCAATTAAAAAATCTTTTCAGAATCAAACAATTTGATTTAAATGATACGAAAAGTAAGTATCTGTTAAAATGCAACCTGCTTCTGGGTACCGCAAACCAGGAGAGCCAATTGCGATTTACCTATGATATTACACACAAGAGGATTGAGAGTATCGATGAGTCTGTTTCAAAGTAGCGCGACCCCTTTTTTCCTGCATAAAAACGCTGCACCTGTGACAGAGGGGCGTTATGATGTGATCCTCTCACCTCAGTTCTACTGGGTCAAAAAGGTCACCCTGCCTGTCAAAAGAGAGGGGGAAGCGAAAAAGCTGGCCGAATCGGTTTTCGAGGGGAGCCTGCCGCGCGGCCACTACAGTTACGAAGTGCGCAAAGCGGCTGACGGCGATTTTATCATTATCGCCTATGACCGTCAGGCGATTTCAGACGCTTTGCAGCACTATCTGACACAGGATGCGCGGGTGAATCATGTCTATCTCTCCCAGTTCGCCTGTCACAATCTGGACGCATGCTGCAGTATCGACGATGCGAGTTCCCTGGTCAATCTCAACGGCTTGCTGATGCAGATTCCCAGAAACTGTACCGATCCGAAACTGACGATGGAAACTTTTCTGGAAGAGGTCAAGCCGGAGGGAAAGCCTCTCAGGCTGGGCACGCTCGATGAAGAGGTCGTAGAGCGGAAAACCTTCATCTTTCTGGCAGCGGCCGTCGCACTCCTCATGCTTGCGCTCGGCGTGGAGTATGTTGACTACAAACATGCGGCATCGAGAGTGGAGGCGCAAAAAGAGGCACTGATCGAAAAGTATGATCTGCCTCCGACGACGATGCAGCTGCAGAGTATCCAAAAACGACTCTTGCGAATCTACACGGAACAGAAAAAGGTGCGCGATGCACTCATGAGACTCTCTGCACTCGCGCTTGTGAAGGGAGAGTATCTGAAAAAGATTGACCTCAATAAAAAGGATGCGACGATCGAGATCATGCTCTCCGATGCAAAGCGGGAAGAGGCGGTGAAGCGAGAGATCGCTAAAACCTTCAAGATTCTCAATGCCGCGCTTACTGATACGCTTTTAGAAATAAAGGTTGCCCTATGAGTCAGAAAAACCTGCTTCTTTTCGCCCTTTTGTCCCTGCTGTTGCTCGGAATCCTCTATACGATGAAACAAAACGCTGCCGAAGCTTTCCGGGAAGAGAAGAGACAACTTGCAAGCTTCGAAAAAGAGGCGAAAGAGATCGGCATGCTCAAGAAACGTTTCAGCGACAAAAGGGCGCAGGAGCGAACACTTCTGGCAATCAAACGGATTGCGACGCCCAAAAAAGAGTTGACCAAAGGGAAACTGAAAATCATGGAGTTCGATCTGCTCGATGGGACCAAACTCAATGCCCTGCTGCGAAAAGTGGAAAATTCGGGTCTGCAGATCCAGCGTCTGATGGTAGACCGTATCGACGATCTGCACGCCAAAGTGCGGCTGGAGATCGTGCGATGAAAAAGTTTCTGCTGCTTTTGACATCGATCTATCTTGCGCTGGTATTGCTGATGCCCAAAGTGGAACTCTACTATACCCTCAAAAAGATCCTGGAGAGGGAGCGTATCGTTCTGGCACAGAGCGATTTGAAGGATCGCTGGTTCGATCTGAAGATCGAAGGGGTGAAACTCTACTATGACGGGATAGAGTCGGCGAGGGCGGAAGCGGTCGATCTGTGGCCCTGGCTCTTTTACAATCAACTTCGTGCAACCGGTGTCAGAGCGGGCAAAGATGTGCGGAAGATGTTCGATTTTAACGCAGATAGGATCACCGTGCGTCACAGCGTGCTGCATCCCATGGCGGCAACGATCGATGCATCAGGAAATTTCGGGAAGATCAGCGGCAGTGTCGATGTTAAAAGCGGCAAAGTGAAACTGCGCTGCGAGCCGACCAAACGTTTCCTCCAGTCACAGGCTTTCAGAGAGTTTTTCAGAAAAACAGGGGAGGGGTATATCTATGAATCAACGATCCGGTAATCTTCTCAGAACCCTCATTCTCTATCTGTTGCTCCCTTTTGCGGCGGTCAAACTGCTTTACAGCATTGCAGGGTACCTCTATCTGGCCAAAGATGATGTGACTCCACCGGCGACAAGTAATCTCTCTTACCACTACAGTCTCGATCTGGCGTCGAAGATATTGCCGTTCAAAACGAAGTCTGCGCCGGTGAAGCAGATAGAAGCGAACGACCGCATCAAAGATATCACGCTCAAGGGAACCTATCTTGACGATGTCAACAGCTTTATCGTCATCGAAGATCAGCTCGGCACGACCTTTCTCTATAAAGGTGACCGCTACATGGGGTATGTGCTCAAAGAGATCTACGATAACCGTGCTGTTTTTGAGAAAAACGGCAAACATTATGATCTCGTGATCGAAGAGAAGTCGGGCAAAAGCAAAAAAGGTGCTGCCAGATCAGAAACAGCCTCCCGCTACACAGGGGGAACCGGAGGCGAAGAGAGTTTCGCACCTGTCTCAGTGACACATGAAGAGGTGCAGTCCTACATCAAAAATCCTAACAAGATCTGGCGAAACATACGGATCCAGGAGATGCGCAAAAACGGCCAGATCGAAGGGTTTCGGGTGAACTATGTCAAAAAAGGCTCTTTCTTCGATCAGGCGGGGCTCAAAAGCGGTGATGTGATCAAAGCGATCGACGGGAGTGAAATCCGCACACTCTCCGACGTGATGCGTTACTATAACAATATCAACAATCTCGATGGACTGACGCTGACCGTGATGCGCGGCGGTCAGGAGATCGATCTGGAATTCAATATCAATTAGGGGTAAAGATGAGAAAGTTAGTGATAAGTTGTCTGCTGGCAGGTTTGATGGGCACGACCGCTGTGTCGGCCGCGGTTCAGCCGGCGGAGGATTCGGAGATCGTCAAGATCAACTTCAAAAATCTCAAAATCGTCGATTTCATCAACATGGTGGCGCACATCACCGGCAAAAATATCCTGATCGGGCAGAATGTACAGGGAACGGTCGATTTCGTCTCTGTCAAGCCGATCCGCAAAGATAAAATCTACGATCTGCTCGTGCGTGTACTCTCAACCAAAGGGTATACGATCCATGATACGAAAAACGGCTTTCTGCAGGTAATCCGCAGTGCCGACGCCCCCAAATCGGCACCTCCTGTCTATGGCGAGACCAGCATGCCGGAAGTCCAGACGGTGGTGATACCGGTCGAAAATCTCAACGTCAGGACGATTTTGCGACAGGTCAACTTTCTGCTCAGCAAGTATGGCAAGATCACCCTCTCCTATGAGAGCAACTCTGTCGTCGTGACCGATTACCCCGACAATATCAATGCGATCGAGACACTGATACAAAAACTCGACAGCGGCAGGGTCAAACCGAACGCGAAGTTCGTCAGACTTCACAATGCCGATGCCAAAACGGTGCTGCCCAAAGTACAGAAGCTGGTAAACGGCATGTTCGACAACAAGATCGAGACGCAGAAGGTGAGTGTTTTCGCTGACGATGCGAGCAACTCCATCGTTTTGATCGGATCTTCAAAAAATGTCTCGAAAGTGATCCCTAAAATCCGCAAGATGGACAAGGGGAACGAAACCGTAGACAAGCATATGGAGATCATCTACGTCAAAAACGCCGATGCCGCGGAGATCGTCAAGACACTTGAGAAGTTGCTTTCGGACAAAAGTTTCGCCAAAGCGCATAAGAGTGAAGAGGGGATTCAGACCTTCGCGCAGACACAGCCTGCTGCCACACCCGGGAAAAATGCGCCCAAAACGACGAAGAGAGTGGCTGCATCCACTGCACAGAACACTCCTCTGCCCAGCGTCAGCGGGAAAGACAAACCAACTGTCACTGTCGATACGGAGCTCAACGCCGTCGTGGTCTATGCGACAGACCGTGAGATCAAGGAAATTCGCAACGTGGTGGAAGAGCTGGATGTCGAGAGACAGCAGGTCTATGTGCAGGCGAAGATCGTGGAGATCAGTAAAAACAAGGCGGAACAACTCGGTGTCAAATACAGTCTGCTGGGCGGTATCGCCAACAGTTCCGGGCTCTACGGTTTCAGCGGTCTGATCGGTTCACTGGACGGTTCCGATGCCATAGGACGTGTCGCGGGACTTCTGGGAAGCAACTTCGATATTCCCAAGGTGACCAAAGCACTCGCACTCGGCACGACGATCTCACTTTTCGACAAAAACGGTGTCGCGAACATCCTCTCCGAACCTGCGGTACTCTGTATCAACAACAAAGAGTCTTCGCTCTATGTCGGACGTACCGAATCGATCCTGACACAGTCCTCCACCAGTGCCAGTACGACGGCGCTGACTTTGCAGAACTATTCGCGCCAGGATATCGGCTTGACTCTGAAAGTGAAACCGCGTATCTCCGAAGACAACAAAGTGGCGCTCGATGTC
>JANTHT010000125.1 GCA_024762235.1 Sulfurospirillum sp. | reverse complement strand
CCTTTGGTGATCGCCTCCTCTTTCTGAGAAGCGTCGATCCAGATCGCATCGAGGCCGAAAGCCGGCTCTTTGGTCGGTATCCCCTCGATCGGTTCACTCACCAGGCCGTTGTCCATCGCCAGAAACTTGTCCGGGTAGACTTCTCCGCTGCCGATCTCCACACCCTTGAGCAGCAACTGATACTCCGTCGGTTTGAGATGGAGGTTGTCCCGTATCCGCACCTGCGGGATCAGAAAACCGTAGTCGGTCGCGATCTTGCGCCGCATCGACTTGATGCGATCGAGCAGATCTCCCTTGAGCGCGGGGTCTGCCAGACGGATCAGCTGATACCCCAGATCCAGCTCCAGTACCTCCTGTTTGAGGATATCTTCGAGTACTTTGGACTCCTCCTCTTTCGCCTCTTCGGGAGACTTTTCCGCTTCGGGGAGCGCCCCCTCTTCCGGTGTGGCGCCCTCCGCCTCGGCGATCCCTTCGGGCATCTGTGCCGAGTGGCTGATCAGATAGCCGAGTCCGACAAAGACCAGTCCCACAAATCCGAGCGAAAGCGTCGGCAATCCGGGTACGATCGCAAAAAGCAGCAAAATCCCGCCCACGATATAGAGCGCTTTGTAGTCACTGAGCAACTGGTTGACAACGCTGGTGGCGAAACTCTCGCCGCCCTCCGCCTTCGTCGCACGGGTGATGATGATACCCGTCGCCGTCGAAAGGATCAGCGCCGGCAGCTGGCTTACGAGACCGTCACCGATCGTCAGAATCGTGAAAGTCTGCGCAGAGCTGGCCGCATCCATGTCGAACTGAAACATACCGATCAGAAAACCGCCGATGATATTGATGATCGTGATGATGATACCGGCGACCGCGTCACCCTTGACAAACTTGCTCGAACCATCCATCGCCCCGTAGAAGTTCGCCTCCTGGATGATCGCTTCACGCCGTTCTCTGGCTGTTTTTTCGTCGATCAGGCCGGCATTGAGGTCGGCATCGATCGCCATCTGTTTTCCCGGCATCGCATCAAGGGTGAAGCGCGCAGCCACTTCCGCGACCCGCGTCGAACCTTTGGTGATGACCATGAAGTTGATCAGCACCAGAATCGTGAAGACGATCGTACCGATCACATAGTTGCCACCCACGACAAATTCGCCGAAAGAGGTGATGATGTCGCTCACCGATTCCGGACCGGCGTACCCTTTGGAGAGGATCATCCGCGTCGTGGCGATGTTGAGCGAGAGGCGGTAGAGTGTGACGATGAGAATCAGTGTCGGAAAGGTGGTCAGATCGGTCGGTTTGGGGATGTAGAGAGAGATCATCAGCACCAGTACCGAAACGGCCAGCGAAATCGTCAGCAGGACGTCGAGAACCGCGCTGGGCAGCGGGACGATGATGATCGCGAGGATCGATATGACAAAAAGGATCACTGCCAGATCTCTCGAAGCGGAGATCGGTGCCAGCAATCTGCGTACGCTTGCTACACGTTGCGCATTTTTCGTATCTGCCAAACTTTTTCCTATCGCGTCATGTCACGCTTGCTACATGATGTCGTCAAGCGTGAGTGTCTCGAAAAACTCATCCATTTTAAGCTGAAATTTGTTCAAAAAGGGCCAGATCATGCAAAAGTCCCCCTTACCGGTCGGACATGCTTCGGTCGAAGTGGCACATTCGAAGACCGTCAGCGGCTTCTTTTCGACCACTTCGATAACACGTCGTATCAAAATCTCACGGGGATCCATATTGAGTGCAAATCCTCCTTTGGCCCCTTTAAAGGACTTCAAAATACCGTCTCTTGCAAGTGCCTGCAAAATTTTTGCAAGAAAACTTCTGGAAATATTGAGCCTTCTGGAAAGCGTATCTACATCTTCCGGTGCGTTTTGTCTGGCGATCAATACCAGTGAAAGTAGTGCATATTCGCTCGCTTTAGTCAATAACATAGCTCTCCAATTCAGGCTGATTTTATCCCATTATAGCAAATAAAATTGAAGAAAAGCGTCTTTTACCCGATTTACCATATAACAGTACTCTCTGTTTACACTATTTCAGTATCATATCAAACAGAAGATCAATCATGGGATACGACATGGATATAAAATTTAAAATATTGTTTTTACTCACATGCTGCCTCTCACTGGGAGCAGATACCTACTACTACTCTTTCGGCAAAAAGGTCGAATTGACACCGCTGCCGACACAGAGATCTCTCACCGAAAGCGATGTCAGATGGTACACGACACCCGCCGGCATGAAACTCGGTGTCAAAAACGAAGTGATCATAGGGTGTGAAGATTTCGACCACTGTTGCCAAAACTTTAAAAGTTATCCGATAGCGCGTATGGAGAAGCTCTCCGATACCCTCTACCTGCTGCATCTGAAAGAGGGTGCCGATCCTTTCGAAGTAGCCAATGCGCTGCATGCACTCCCCTGCATCACCCTCTCCCACCCCAACTTCATCAAAAAGAGACAACTGCGTTGAAAAAGCGATCCCTCTTACCGCTATTGGCATTGGCTGCGATCGTCATGCTCACTGCCTGCGGCGGAAGCAACACTTCCAAAACGATGCGCAGCGGCGACTACCGTACCCACTTCGATCCCGATAACGAGCCCTATTTCCCCTACCAGTGGTATCTGGCCTACACCCAAAACGAGTTTACACGCACGGTCGGCGTCGACCCCGATGCGAGCATACACATACGCGATGCATGGCAGCAGAGCAGAGGCGAAGGTGTCACCGTTGCCGTCATAGACGGTAACTTCGAGCTGAGCCATCCCGACCTGGAAGAGAATGTCGCAGACTATTACAATGCGGACGCGCAATCGACCGATGTGCTCAACCACAGCGACGAATCTTCCCACGGTACCTCAGCGGCCGGTTTCATCGCGGCGGTCCCCAACGGTTACGGCATCCTCGGCGCCGCGCCCGACAGCCGCCTGATGCTCATCGCACAGATCTATGCCGACGACGCGGCGACGATCCGTGCCTTCGAATATGCCAGGGAAAAGGGTGCGAAAGTGATCAGTAACAGCTGGGGTACGGGAGATGTCTCCGAAGCGGTCGCTGCCGAGATCGCCTCACTCAAGGCGCAGGGTATCACCATCTTTTTCGCCAGCGGCAACAACGGCCCCACACCCGACAATCCCAACCAGAACCTCGACGCACCCGGTGTCAATGACGAATCGGAACTGCCGAGTGTCATCGGAGTCGGCGCTACCAACGAATACAACCGTCTCGCCAGCTACTCCAACTACGGCAAAAATATCGACATACTCGCACCCGGCGGGGAAGTTGTCGGCCTGCTCGGACTCGACGACACCGGCCCCAAAGGGGTGGCGTATACGCGTTATCAGTTTCCAAACGGCTACACGCTGCAGGTGGACGATGCGCATGCGTTCGAAACCGGTACCAGCTTCGCATGCCCTCTCGCGGCAGGTACGGCGGCACTCATGCTCAGTGTCAACCCCTCCCTCACTCCCGACCAGATCAGAGAGATCCTGATCGAAACGGCTGAAAAGATCGAGAGTGCCTATGTCTACTATGACGCCGACGGATTTAACCAGAGGCGTGCCTACGGCAAGATCAACGCCGCCAAAGCGGTAGCGATGGCAAAATCACTCGCCGCTTCCTACCAGCAGTAGGCGCCGTATCCTCTCGGCGCTACCTGCAGTTCAAACGCACCTTCTCTCCATGTAGCCACTTTTCGGCCGCTGAAGTAGTCGATCACCGCCGCACCCTCCTGTGTATCTGCACTGCCGAATCGTACGCGCTCCGCTTTGTTGGATCGGCTGGCGATGATCATGCACCGCTTCTCTCCGAAATCCCTCTTGCCAACAACCAGCCCATCCTCGTCGTCAGGAATCGAAACATTCAGATCCCAGCTGGTCCAGTGAGGCTGGCGCAGCAGCGGGAGCATCGCCTGCATTTTCGCCGCCGTTTGGTTGAAATCGGTCCACCAGGACTTCGTCTCGATCTTCGGCTGACTACCGCCGTCCTTCCAGTAGGCAAAGGCCTTGCCGCCTCTGGCAAACGCCGCGAAGATTGTATTGGCAAGATGTTTGTCTCCAAACGGGGAGTTGACGACAAAGACCGTTTTGGGAATCGTCACACCGGGGATATGGTCGAAGATGGCGAAGTTGGCGAACTCCGCATCATAATCTCCCTTAAACATGATACCATCATAATTCACAGGATCATTATCCTCAAATATCATGGGATTGGCGTACAAACCCTGTAGATCGACAAGACGGTATGCGGTGTTGCTATAGTGGGCACTGCCTGTCGAGAAACTGAGCTGCATAGCTATCGGACGATTTCTCGTCCCCTCTGGATCCCGGTCAATACTTTTAATTGTATCTGTAAACTTTTTGAGACTCTCAAAAACACGATATCTTTCATTATCCCAGTAAAAATAGACTAACTTCTTTAAAATCGAGGGTGCCTCTTTTTTGAGTTTTTGATACTCCTTGACAAATCGTTGCAATCCACTTTCATCATTGTCATAAATACCGTATCCATAGAGATCCCATATCCAGTACATACCAGCTTCTACGGCCTTACGGGCCTCTTCAGGAGAGTTGCATATGACAGTATTGAATCCATGTTGCTGATACCTCCGCCACTGATCTGATCCATTGTCCGGATAGATGATGACAGGTAAAAAAGGCTCATACGTACCTTGATGCAACAACGCAAAATTACCCAATGCGTCTACACGCACGAGCTTCCCTTCAAAAGCGATTTTTTTTGATGGTTTCGTCACACCGTAAAGTATATCGCTCCCATCAACCTGTTGGATCGACAGATCATCGATCCACACTTTACCCGATTGTAAACTCTCCAGATCAGGAGAGCCGACATCGCGAAATACGATCCTGATATCGGTGATATTGAGATCCTTTTTGATATATACAGGCAATATAAACTCTTCCCATGCACCAGCCTTTGAAACAGATAACATCGGATAAGCGGGAATATCCAACTGCTTACCCTGGTGCATATATGCAACATAGTACCGTACTACACTTGCAGGCAGAGAGTTCACATACATGTACCCATGAATCACATACCACGCGCCTTCAGAGACTGGTATATCTTCTATGAACAGAGTATCGCCGCTTTTTGCAAGATGCACCGACGTCCGGCCGCTTCGTGCCATCGACGTGTCCAGCGTCGCACCATTCAGGCGGATACGTGACTCGGCTGCTTCAAACGAAGTCTGCATGACGGCGTGGCTCTCCGGAGCGATATACGGCAAATCCACTTCACCCGCATCGCCGGCCTGTGAACCCGCTTCACTCAGCCAGCTCATATCGAGAGCGGCTTTCACATTGTCATGCTGCTCACTCTCCTGCGGCGTAGCGCTTTCATTTTCGTCAGCATGCGGCATCTCTTTTTTGACAGGGCGCAAAGGTGCCTGTGTCTGTGTTAAGCCACTCTGCTCTAAAGCTACTGTTTGCGACGGTGACCCGGAGTCGCCGCACGCTCCAAACAGAAGTATCAAGATGAAATATATGAGATATTTGAACATGCTATTTTCCAATATTTTATTTTTGAAAAATAGAGCAAAAAGAGTACCCGCAATGAAAGAAAAATC
>JANTHT010000124.1 GCA_024762235.1 Sulfurospirillum sp. | reverse complement strand
CAGCGTTTGCACTCGTTGGCGTAGTCGTCGAAGTGGCGAAAGAGCATGTCGGTGTCGGCGACTTCGAAGTTGTATTTGCTGAACTCGTATTCGCTGCGTTTGTGGACATCTCCGTAGGTGGTCACGCCGTGTGCATTTTCACTCCAGACGATATCGTAGACGCTGTCGACGTTTTGCAGGTACATCGCCAGACGCTCTGTTCCGTAGGTGATCTCGACTGCGACCGGATCACATGGGAAGCCGCCCACCTGCTGAAAGTAGGTGAACTGCGTCACTTCCATACCATCGAGCCATACCTCCCAGCCGAGTCCCCATGCACCCAGTGTCGGCGACTCCCAGTTGTCTTCGACAAAACGGATATCATGGTCTTTGAGATCCAGCCCCAGCGCTTCAAGACTTTTGAGGTAAAGCTCCTGGATATTGTCCGGGCTGGGCTGGATGATCACCTGAAACTGATAGTAGGCACCGAGGCGGTTGGGGTTCTCCCCGTAGCGACCGTCGGTAGGGCGGCGACTCGGTGCGACATAGGCCGCGGCCCACGGCGTGGGATCGAGTGCCTTCAGAAAGGTAGCGTTGTGAAATGTCCCCGCCCCGGAAGGGATATCGTAGGGCTGTACGACTGCACACCCCTGATCCGCCCAGTAGGTCTGGAGCTTCAGAAGCATCTGTGAAAAGTTGAGAGGTTTGGTTTGCTGACTCATGCTATTCCTAATTCTTTATCTATTTTTTTCTGGTCAAATCCGCAGATCCAGCGGCTGCCTACCAGTACGACAGGCACGCCGCGGCATCCGTGACTTTCACAGTCTTTGGCAGCTTTGGGATCTCTGGTGATATCGATCTCGCGAAACCTGATGTTGTTTTTACGAAAATGCTGTTTGGCTACCGTGCACCAGTGACATGTCGGTGAGGTAAAGAGTACGACACGTTTTTGTCTTTTCTTCTTCTCTTCACTCATGATACCCTCCTGTTGCGGAATTTTTCGGCGACATTATAGCAAATTTACAAAAGTGTTGTAAAGGTTTCTGAAGTCTCTGTGATCACGTTTTTTTACTGTAGTTCTCGATCGCCTGATTCCACATCATCTTGTATTTTCGGCGAGTAAACTCCAGCTCTTCCTGCAGATCGAAGATCTCCTTTTTGAGCAGTTGCATCAGTTCGCGATCCTCTTCGTAGAGCTTCTGCACGGAGAGCAGCGATTCTTTCAAAAAGGCGTTCTCCTCTTCCAGATGGCGGATCTGCGCCTCTTTGGATGCGAGTATCTCTTCATGCAGCGCAAGGATGCTGCGAAAACTCTCTTTGACAAAATCACCGGTTGCAAGGGGAAGGGTATCGCTGCTCTCATGTGCCGTTTCAGAGAGCGCGTCGTGTGCCTCCTCTTCCCACTTCAGCGCCATGCTCAGAGCCTGATTTCGATATCCGCCGAGTCGCTTTCGACTTTTTTGGCTTTGAGGATACGATCCTCTTCGAGTTTGATCTTCAGGTCGTTATCTTCGAGTGCAAGGATCTGCATGGCGAGGTAGGCGGCGTTGACTGCGCCCGCTTTGCCCATCGCGACCGTGGCGACCGGCATACCCGCCGGCATCTGCACGGTGGAGAGCATCGCGTCCATGCCGTCCATGGCGCCGCCTTTCATCGGGATGCCGATGACCGGTTTGATCGTGTTGGCCGCGATCGCCCCGGCCAGATGTGCCGCCATCCCTGCCGCCGCGATAAAGACGCGTGCGCCCTTCTCCTCGGCCTCTTTGACATAGGCATGGGTTCTCTGGGGACTTCTGTGGGCGGAGGAGATGATCATCTCATGCAGTACACCGAACTTTTCGAGGGTATTGGCACACTCTTTGACGATATCATAATCACTTTTGCTGCCCAGTATGATCGACACAAACTTCAAAACAGACTCCTAAAATCGACGTTCTTACGTCTATTTTAGCAAATTTTGGCTTGAGGGCAGATCTATATATCTAAAAAGCTTCTTCCACGACGTGGGCTATCACACGGTTTTTGCCGCTCTCTTTCGCTTCATAGAGTTTGATATCGGCTTGCTTGATCATCTCTTCAAGCGTATCCAGCGGTTTGGTTTCGACACCGATAGAGACTGTAAAACCGATATGGTTCCCGATATCCGCTTCGACACGCAGCGTGGCGAGATCCCTGCAGATCTCATTGAAAAAACGCTCCGCAAGTAGCGGAGGGATATCTTTGAGCAATACACAGAACTCTTCACCGCCGAATCTCGCCACGAGATCCTGTCCCTTGGTCTTTTCGATCAACCTTTTCGCCAGTACTTTGATCACTTTGTCTCCGATATCATGTCCGTAGGTATCGTTGACATGCTTGAAATCATCTATATCGATCATCGCCACAGCGAAAGATTTCTGCTCTTTGAGCGCTTTCTTAAAGTAGTTTTCCCCCTCTTCGAAAAAGTACTTTCTGTTATAGACTTTGGTGAGAAAGTCGCGATTGGCATAATCTTTGAGAGTTTTGATATTTTCAAGGTTTTGTGCCAGGTTGTTGACACGGTGGCAAAACTCATCTTTGTTGAATGGTTTGTTAATGTAGTCGTTGGCACCGAACTTCAGAAACTTCGTCGCGCTCATCCCGTCAGATGAGACACCGATGAAACCGAGCGCATCTTTGGCTCTGAGCCGGCGGACTTTCTGCAAAAACTGCACACCGTCGATACCCGGCATATAGTAGTCGCTGATCACGATAGAGATCTCTTCGTTCGCCAGCAGGGTGATCAGCGCTTCGGAAGGGTTTTTTTCGAGGATGACCCGATAGAGCTGGTTTTGCAGATAGCGTCCGATCTGATGCAGTACCGTCGGCGAGTCGTCGACGACCATGACGGTAATCGTACTGTTCCGCAGCAGGCGATTGGTCAGATTGACGATATATTCCATCGCCTGAGGGGAGTCCTTGAGTACCAGATCGACGATGTTTTTGCCGCTCAGTTTTTCATAGAGGTCCTCTTCGAAACTGCCTGTCATCACCACGGAAGGGATTTCCCTGGAGAGGACAAAGTCTATCAGTTCCGTATCCTGCATGTCCGGCAAATAGACATCCAGCAGCGCGATCGTATAGTCACTGTTTTTGTCCAGCAGCTCTTTGAGCTCTGCATAGCTTCCCGCCACATCTATTTTGATATTGCCGATGGCGGCTTCAAGTTTTCGGACAAGATATTTTGCCAGAGTATGTGAATCCTCGACAATCAAAATCTTATGTGCCATATGCTGCCTTTACCGTAAATCTTCATCCAGGCGACTCCGGAAACGATACAACCTCAACGTTTCCCACAGTGCATTTCCGGATATGCCCTGACAACAATATCGGCATTTAAAAAAAATTTTTTATCGTCATACTTCACTCTCTACCGGAATACGCTGTCGCATGATGGTATATGGCGGCAGATAACCCGGCAGTCTGATCGGCAGCATATAGCCGCTGTGGACACTCTCGAGCGCTTTGTCGGTGTCGGTGACGATCTTGTGAAACAGGATCCACCATTTGCCCTCTTCCCGGTAGATCCTGCCTGTCTCATTCTCCACAGGTGTGATCTCCGCGCCGGCGGGAAGCACCAGTTCGATGGGCGTTTGGGGGTAGGTTTTGTACTTGCACATGAAGTGCATGCCATCTTCCTGCACCAGCCCGCTCACTTCGTAGGTTCCCTCGCTCATGGCAGTTTCGAGGTTCTGGGTATCGTCCCTGTCGTGCGGACGCTGAAAAAGGTAGGCGTCGCTGAAGCCTCTGTGTTTGGTGGTCAACAGCTCTTCCTGATACTTCTGTGCGTCGAACTTCCTGGCGTAGAAGTCGTCGATCGCCATACGGTACGTCCTGGCCGTGATCGCCGCGTAGTAAGGGCTTTTGGTACGCCCCTCTATCTTGAGCGAATCGATCACGCCGCTTTCGAGAATCTCGTCGACATGCGCCGCCATATTCATATCTTTGGCATTCATGATGTGCGTACCCGCCTCATCCTGCTCGATCTTCATCAACACACCGTTGTCAGGATTTTCCGCATAGAGCGTATAGTCGAAACGGCAGTCGTTGGCGCAGCTGCCGCGGTTCGGTACCCGCCCGCTCTGCAGGGAGCTGATCAGGCAGCGCCCGCTGTAGGCAAAACACATCGACCCGTGCACGAAGATCTCGATCTCCAGACCGGGCAGATGTTTTTTGATCTCCACGAGATCCTTCAGGCTCACTTCCCGCGCCGCGATAATCCGCTCCACACCCATTTCGTAAAAGACTTCTGCATCGAGGTAGTTGAGGACGTTCGCCTGGGTGGAGAGATGCAGCGGGATCTCCGGGGCGATATCTTTGGCCATCTTGATGACACCCGGTGTGGAGACGATGAGTGCGTCAGGCTGCATGGCGGCCACTTTTCGGATATGGTCGCCGAGCATCTTCAGCTGGTTGTTGAAGGGAAAACCGTTGACGGTAACGTAGATCTTCTTTCCCTGTGCGTGTGTATAGTCGATCGCTTCATGAAAGGAGTCGTAGGTGAACTCCTTTCCGGAGCGGATACGCAGGGAGAAGTGGCTCACACCCCCGTAGACGGCGTCGGCGCCGTAGGCGAGTGCGATTTTGAGTTTTTCGAAGTTCCCCGCGGGGGAGAGCAGTTCCGCTTTTTTCACTGTTTTCTCTCCTGTCATAGCTTTTTGGGCTACTATAACAGGATTTGTTTATACTATCCTTATGTCTCAGTGCTGCCCGAAAGAGGCCAGAAGCGCTTCGATCTCGTCAGAGGAGACGACATCTTCGGTATCGCCATCGCCTGCGATATGTGCGGCTGAACTGACACGCGCACTATCATCCACAGAAGACTCGAAGAGGGAGTTCATATATTTGGAGAGCGCACGCATGACGTTGATGACACGCTCGATCTTCTGTCTGTGTATATCCTGGTACTGCATGATATCCATGATCATCATGATCTCGTCGGCACTTCCCTGTGACTTTTCCACGATATCACCCAGTTTTCCCAGCGCTTTTTCGTTCTCTGTTACCATCTCACCGAAAAGTGCGATATTGGGAAATTTGTCTGCGAGTTTGCCGAAAGTTTCGATATTTTCTTCGAGTACGCGTTTTGTCTCTTCACCGTCGGCTTCGATATCCATGATGAAGTTGTTGATCTCCTCCAGTTTATCCATGATCTCGGTCGCTTTCTTCTCCGAGTCTTTGGTGACATCGTCAAGCTGGTTGACCACTTTGTGATCCTCCGTAGGCGGTGGAGGCGGCCACTGCTGTGCGGCATCGACTCTGTAGTTGCTCTGATCGATCACCATGGCATCGGTCTCACCGTTCTCCTCCTCTTTGGCGCCTGTTTCAGGCATCGTACCGATCGCATCGGCGTTATCGGGCTCCTCTCCGCTCTCCTCTTCCTCCATCACCGCGACATCATCGTCAAATCCCTCTGCCATCAGTGCATCGAGCTCTTCCTGCGTCATACTCCCTCCTTCCTGTTTTTCATTGGTTTATATTTATGCAAATGTTTCAAGCAGTTCGCGTATCTCTTTGGGTGTCACAACTGCATCTCTCTCATCGGCATGTTTCTGTGTCGATACCGACGCTCTCTCCACCGTTTC
>JANTHT010000123.1 GCA_024762235.1 Sulfurospirillum sp. | reverse complement strand
TGGATCACACAGTGGATCGAGTTCAAAGAGGATCCGGACTCCAAAATCGCCCGCCCCAGACAGCTCTACACAGGCGCGTGAACCTCAAAGAGCGTTTCGTGTATCAGTTTTAGAAACCTGGATTGCGCGAGCGTCATATCGTAGGTGATCTCTTTGGGGACCCAGACCAGCAGGGCGTAACGCACGATGCGCCGGTTGATATCTACGATCACGACCTCCGGTTCATACCCCTCGACGCGATACTGCGGAAGGTCGCTGCGCTCGAGTGCGTTGCGTATCTTCGTTTCGATCGTTGCATGCGGTATCCCCTTGCCCGCGCTGAAAAGTACCTGCAGCCTTCTGCATTCACCCTCCAGAGAGTGGTTGATGAAGGTAGCGTTGAGAAAACGGGAGTTGGGGATAGTGGTGCGTACACCGTCGCTGGAGCGGATCGTGACGGAGCGAAAGTCCATGTCATCCACATCGCCGACGGTTTGCGGATCGAGCTCGATATGGTCGCCGATACGGATCGAGCGGTCGATCTTGAGCAGGATACCGATGGCGTAGTTGGCGATGAAGCTCTGCAAACCGAACGCCAGCCAAAGCAGCATGGCGCCGATGACCAGAAAGATCGTGTGCAGATCGAGTCCGATACTCCTGAGTGCGATGAAAAAGGTGGTCAGGATGATAAGGTAGTACCCGCTGTTGGCGAGCATGCGGGCGGTCGAGAGGCTTTTGATGCGCTGTCGTCTTCGGAAACTTTCGACAAAATTTTTATAGATTTTGGCGATGAAAAGACCGATAAAGAGAATCGTCACGAAGAGCAGCACTGTGCGGATGGAAAAGGCTTTCTCTTCGTAGACAAAGAGGGTTTTGTCGACAAAACGCAATGCCGAATCGAGAATCTGCTCCAGTCCGAATCTGGTCGATGCGATCGCCGTGGTAGCGGTGTCGAAGCGTTTCTCTCCAAATGCGAGTACCACCCCTGAGAGCGCGTTGTAACGCTCTTTGCGCGGGGCGCTCAGCGTGGCGATATCGCTGTCGACCGATGCGAGGCTCTTCAAAAAAGCTTGCTGGTCACCGGCCCGGATCGCCCTGAGGGCCAGCAGCAGCTGCGTGTCGATCTTGTGGCTGATGGTGGCATCGGTGGCCTGGCGGATCGTTTCGGCATCCTGCGCGATCTTTTTCTCCGTTTTGGGTGAAGGGGTGATCTTACTCGCTTTCTCGATCTCCAGCAGCATATCTTTTTGCTGCAGTGTGTCGATTTTGGTGGCGCTTTTACGCAGAATCTTTTTGGCGTGTCCCCTCTCTCGAAAACGCACCCTGTCAAGTGCCTGCCGGAGCCTTTCAAACTCTTTACGGTAGAGGGTGTTGTAGAGTTGGAGGGTCCTGCTGATCTTCTCCTGGGAGATTTTGTAAAAAGCGTACTGCATCTGATCGACGAGCAGCCGGTTTTCCGGCTTGCCCGGTACCTCTTTCTCGATACTGTTTTTGAGTGTAAAGAGTTTTTTCTGGAACGAACTCTCTTTCTCTTCGAGTCGCTCTATCTTTACAGAGAGATCGGCCAGGTTGTGCAGCGCCTGCAGGTAGCGCCTGTCGGGTATGTTGCCGGCGGGCAGTCGGGTGGTTTTGACAGGCGGGATCTCGCCTTTATGGCTGTAGAGCGCTCTGAGTTTACGGAGTGTTTCGCGTTCGAGAGCGATCGTGTCGGGATCGTTGATCTTTTGGGAGATGGTGGAGTTGATCTCTTTTTCGACCTCTTCATAGTACTGCAGGACATTGTCACCTTCGAAAAAGGCTTTGTCGACGGGCGCTGCAAAAAGAGGTATCCACAGAAAGAGGAGAAGCATGATGTTTCGCATTGCGATATTGTAACAGAGGATTGTAAATATAGATTAAATATCCTATTTAATCAGTTTAAATAAAATAATTTAAATAAATAAGGCTTTTATGAAGGATATTGGCAGTTAAAGGATACAAAGGGCATCAGCTGATGTGCTGCCCTTTGGGATGAAGTTTTACTTTTTGATGCAGTCGCCCAGTGGACCGGGAACACACTCAGGAAGGTTTTCACACCCTACACAGACCGGTTTGTTCACCTTTTTGACCGAACATCCGCTCACTGCGAATACCGCTGCAACCATCATGATACTTAAAACTACTTTTTTCATTGTTAACTCCTTTTATACTCTTATGAGATAATTAAAGTTTACCTAAAAAGGGCAATCCGCGCTATGTTTTGCAATAAAAGTAATAAAAATATTACTATATGCGTTACTGCTGGAAACAGATCATGACAGGATCAGATCCATTTTAGATAACTCGCTTATCTTCTGTTTACCCATGATCGCCATCGTCGCACGTACACCCTTACACAGATTTCTGTGATAGGACGCGACATTGTGCGCCTTCTGTGCGATGAGAAATTTGCTCCGTTTGGATCTCTCCATCGTAGCGATTCCTACCGGGCACGCTCTGCCGTTGGCTCCCGAGCACTCCTTTGCGCGGATACATCCGGCTGAGATCATAAACCCTCTTGCGATGTTGACGAAATCAGCCCCACGGCATAAAAGTGCGACCACATCATCGGGAGTGAGTACCTTCTCACTCGCGATGAGTCTGACATGTTCCCGGATACCGCGCTTGTCCAGTGCCGCAGTGACAATGTCCAGCGACTCTTCGATCGATCTGCCTGTGCGGTACATCGTCTCGAGAGGCGCTGCACCACTGCCGCCGTCTGCGCCGTCAAGCGTGATAAAGTCGGGGAAAGGAGCGCCACCGGCGATCCTCTCTGCGAGTAGATCGGCAAATGGTTCAAAATTGTCTTGTGTTGAGATCACTATTTTAATTCCTACAGGTTTGTGTGCTAACTTTTGTAACACTCCGACAAAATCGAAGAGTGCTTCGGGCGTGTCGGCATAGGGAAAGCGGTTGGGAGAGATGATATCTTTGTGCGCGGGCACACCCCGATACCAGGCGACCGCTTCGCTCACTTTGCATGCCAGCAGTTTGCCGCCGCTCTGTTTGGCGCCCTGGGCGATTTTGATCTCCGTCATCTTACAAAATCGCATCACTTTGCGGTAGCGTTCGGGGTCGAAGTTGCCCTGTACATCCCTGACGCCGTAAAGTCCGCTGCCGATCTGGAAGACAATATCGGGGATATCGTCCACTTGCTCTGGAAAATCTTCGAGCGGTCTGCTCCAGTCGACACGGAAAAAGGCTCTCTCTTTTGGATCGAAATTGTAAGTTTCAACCTCTTTGGTGAGAATGAGATCGCGATAGAGATTGGTGGCGATCTCCTGATTGAAGAGAAGACGTGTCATGGTGTAGACACCTCTGGCAAAGAACGTGCCGCGGTGAATCTCCAGGTATCGGCGTTTCGAGAGATCCCCTCCGCAGCTGTGTGTCGTAAGGAAGTTGGTCGTCAGCGAGCCTTCGCCTGTGTTGATCGGAAAGCCGCCCATGAAAGCCCCTCTGGCAAACGCCTGTGTCGCTTCAGGACTGATAGCCCCGTCGCTCATGGCCGATCTGCCGATGATACTTCGCGCAGTGAAGGGGCAGGGGTGACGCGCGCCAAAGGTGACGGAAAAATGGGGATCCACTTCATCGGTATTGAGCACTTTGTTAGCGTGGACAAATCTCGTGACACCCGTATGGGAGGGTTTGGAGAGTGCGAAGGAGTAGTAGAGGGGTTTGTCGTAAGCGGCTCTGTTGACCCACTCCACTTTTTCACTCAGGTCATAGTAAGTTTCATCACCGAAATACTGGCGCATGGGGGCTCTGAGCAGATGAAAGAGATAGCGCAGGCGCCCGATGAGCGGGTAGTTGATGAGAATCTGGTTGGAACGCTGTACGTAACGGTCGTAAATCGCGGTGAGCATGCCCAGGATCACAAGGACGATCAGGAGCAGTTTGAAAAAGAGCCCCCAGTCGTACCGGATCAGGGCACCGCTGTGTTCGAGCAGCTCTTCCATCGGTTACTGGTCATCTTTGAAAAGCAGATAATCCAGGCTGAATCTGCCCGCACCGTGCGAGACGAATATGAGCAGAAAGAGCATGTAGTAGAGCGGTATCTCAAACCCGTTCTCTCCGGCACTGAAGCCATGCGGCAGGTGCACAGTGAGTATGGCGACGATCATGACGACGATCATGGGCAGCGAGATGAGCCTGGTAAAGAGCCCCAGCGTCAGCAGCACCACCCCCGTGATCTCCGTCGTCGCGGCCATGTAGGCGTTGAGTGTGGGAAGAGGGATGCCGATGGAGTCGAACCAGTTGGCAGTCGCGGAGATATCCGCCCACTTCATCATGGCAGGTTCGTAGAAACCGTATGCGACCGCCAGCCGTGCAAGTAGCAGGGCCGGCGAACGCAGATGGTCCAGGAGTCGCGCGATTTCGATATAGATAGTACGTAGCATGACATGCTCCTTTTTTCGGGCGGGAGTGGGCTATTTGCCCTCTCCGCATTTACCGGTTCCGCACTGGGCTTTTTTAGGTGCCTCTTTGGCTGTACCGCATTTTGCCGGTGTGGTGCTCTTTTTGGCATCGCCGCATTTACCGGCACCGCATTTGGTACTTTTAGTGGTCGCTGTAGCGCCCTGCGATGAAGAATCGTTTCCATAACAGCCAGCAAACGCAAGCAACGCAAATCCTGTTGCGATGGTGAAAAAAAGATGTTTCATAATCTCTCCTTTAAGTTAAGTTGTAAAGAAATTATAATAGGTTTACGTGTAGTGGGCGTGTAGTATCAGAGAGGTGAGATATAGATAAATGTTATATAGGGGAGAGGAAAAAAGAGGGGGAAATGTCAAGAGACAGTTTGAAAAAACTGCCTCAGGCGTTTACTTGCAGCCGCAAGCAGGTTTTGCAACACAGGTTGGGTAACTTGGTGCAGCACAACCACATTTTTTGACGCTACAACCGCTAACTGCCAAAACAGCAACTGCCAGAACTGATGCTAAAACAACATTTCTCATGATATCTCCTTTTAAGATGGTGTAACACGAGTATATCGGCACAAGACAAGATTAGTCAATAGTTTCAGCAAAAATTCAGCAAAACTCTTTACAGCATGTGTCAAAAGGTAATAATATATTTACTTATACTATTTCCCCTGACCACATTTGCCGCCCTGGCACTTCATGACCGGTGCCGGTGCCGCTTTGGCATCACCGCATTTTCCTGTTTGACACTTCATCGCCGGTGCTTTTTTGGCATCGCCGCATTTACCGGTTTTGCATTTCATCTGACAGTTGGACTTGAGCGCCCGGTCGGTTTTGACCTCTTTGGCCTGGTCGTTGCATGCCTGGAGTGAAATGGCGGCAAAAGAGAGCAGTGCTCCCAGAGCGAGGCTTTTCCCAAGTTTGACGAGTGTGTTGGTTTGCATGATATTCTCCTTGATTTTTCAGATACGACAGCATTGTAACGCAGCGGTGTGTAAAGTATGTGTAGTGGACTACACCTCTGCTACACAAAGCAGTGTTATAATGCCGTGAAGAAAAGGCAAGAGCCATAAGGATAAAAAATGAACAGACGGATATTTCTGGCACTGGGTTCGGGTGTGAGTGCGGGATGGGCCTTTTTGGGCTTTTTTGGTGACAAAAAAGAAGACAGATGGCGGGTGCTGCAAAGCGTGCAAAACCATCTTTTCCCCAAAAACGGCGATTTCCCCGATGCGGAGACGATCCAGTCCGTGCGCTATCTGAAGATGGTCAGCC
>JANTHT010000122.1 GCA_024762235.1 Sulfurospirillum sp. | reverse complement strand
TCGAGCCAGCCTTTGGCGTTACCTTTCTGCCATCCCAGAGGTGAGTTCGCCACAGCGTCGACCGCTTTCATCGGCGGTACGACATGGATGAAGTCGTAAGGCATCTCAACGGTCTCTTTTTTGTTGATCATGTTGAACTCTTCGAGATCTGGATCCCACTCCCCTTTGATCTGATAAGCATGCTCGAAAGTCGCCACTTTTTTGTCTGCGTCGATCTTGCGCAGGACATGGTCGAACTTGTCGGTGATATTGCCGTACATCGGTGTCACACGCTCGACCAGTGTTTTGTTGTAGATAGGCACACCAAACAGCTTTCCACCCTTTTTACAAAAAGAGGATTTGACGTTCATGTGGACATCTTTGCCGCCCAGCGTGGAGTTGCCGCGCAGTGCATCGTCACTCAGGTAGAGGATCTTCTGGGGCGCACCACCACATTTGATCGGTGTGTCGGGCTGTGTGTAGATTGCATTGACGGGATTGTCCGGGCTCGCCTTCTCAGCCGCCGCGCGAAGCTGTTTGAACCACTCCCAGGTCGCGACGCCGCCTTTTGCCGTTCCTGCTACCGGATCGTTCAGATAGACACTCGAGATCCCTTTCTGGCCGACGAGATCGGGCGTCATACCCTCGATGCGCTCATAGTCGTACTGCAGACCGGTCCCCACGACCAGAAAGTCATAAGTGACTTCACCGTTTTTGGCAGTCACGACTTTGTTGCTGTCGGGGTTGAACTCCGTGACACTGTCTTTGATCCATTTGACATCGGAAGGAATCAGATCAGCATTTTTCTTCTGAATATCAGATTCACTGTAGAGCCCCGCCGCCATAAAGACCTGACCTGGCTGATAGAGGTGAATCTCGTTGGGTGCGATCAGGACGATCTCCGCGTTACTCGCTGCACGTCTGAGGCGCGCCGCCGCCATGATACCGCCGGCGCCTCCACCGACGATAACGATTTTCGCTTTTTTCTCCGTTCCGGCATTCAGATCGGTCGCAGCGCTTGCCGGCGCACTACCCAGCATGGTAGCCGATGCTCCGACACCCATCAACTTGAGCGCATCACGACGACTCATGCCTTCAGATTTCAGAAGTTCGCTGAGCACCTCTTCGCTGTGTGAAAGTCTCTTTTTATCCATCATAGCTCCTAAGTATAAAAGTGGATCATATTACTATATTTTGGATCAGAAGAAGATGATGAAAGAGACTGTCGGAGAGCAAATTCACTATTTGCTGTAGTAATGTAACAAATTAAGCGGTTTTATAGGTGGTGCGGGGAGCTTGCCCCCGCTGTAAATCTATTCGGGTTTATGGCAGAACCACCAGTCGAAGCAGGTATATTTTTCCATGCGCTCTTTCGCACTTTTTTCATCAGTCGCAGGAGGGATGATAACATGCTCTTTGATCAGTTCGTTTTCCGGCCAGTTGGCAGGTGTCGCGACACCGTCTGCATCGGACTTCTGCAATGCTTTGACAGCGCGTACGATCTCGGGAATATTTCTTCCGATCTCTTGTGGATAGTAGAGGATCGTACGTGTCACACCCTCCGGATCGATGATAAAGACCGCTCTGACAGTATTGCTTCCTTTTGCCGGATGCAACATGCCAAGCTGCTCGGCAATCCTGTCATTCCCTGCGATAATCGGGAAAGTGATCTCTACATCGAGCTTCTCTTTGATCCACTCTACCCATTTGATATGGCTGAAGACCTGATCGACAGACATGCCGACCAGTTCACAGCCGAGTGCTTCAAAGTCGGCTTTGTGTTTTTGAAAAGAGACAAACTCTGTCGTACATACCGGCGTAAAGTCTGCTGGATGGCTGAAGAGTACTGTCCATTTTCCCTGACAATCGTCAGGAAACTTCATAGGACCGTGTGTCGTTTGTACTTCTATCTGAGGAAATTTTTCCCCTAACATCGGCATAGACATCGTATCCTCCTATATAGTAAGATTTAAAATGCGTATCGCACTTTTGAGTTCATCTTCTGAGACGACATTGTCATCTGATGAAAATTCCTTAGCGATATTGGCGAGAATGTAGATCAATGTACCTACGATCTCTGTCAGCTTTCCTTCAAGCTCCGCTTCAAGCGTATACATCGGTGGCAGCGTCTTGATATGATCAAGGACATCCTGCAACGCCAGTTCCTCTTCAAGCGCCTGAAATTTCTGCATCGATTCACGGAACGCTTTGGTCAGCGGCAAATCACTGTACCAGATGACATCGCGTCCGTTGTATTTGGCATTTGCCTCACCGATGAGCAACAGATCATGAAACTTCTGATCTATCACATCGCTGATCTCCTTTACTTTCTCTTTGCTTATCTGCAATGTCGCCGCTTTTTTAAACAGCGCTTCTATTTTGTGTGCACCTGCTACTGCCATGTTCGCTCCTTATTTATTTTCATCTTCTTTGGCGAGTTTCCTCGCACCGACACCCATAGCCACCAGTGAAACCCCGTCAAAAAAGAGGCTTACCGCTGCATAGAGCCCTACCCAGAGCAGTGAACTTACAGGCCAGCCGATCAAAATCAAAACCGCCAGCAGAATCGATACGATCGCGTTGACGATCAACAGCCACCACCCTTTGTTCGGCTTATAGTCCAACGCGAAACCGAAACTCGCAAAGGCATCTACCAGCAGATAGGCAGAGAGCATGATCGCTACTGCCGCCACTCCCTCGATCGGAAAGACAAAGAGCAGCACACCCGCGATAAGCGAGAGCACGGGCTTGAGCCAGGCACTGAAAGAGCGGTTGTAGGTTTTCCAGGTGATATACCCCTGCACCGCTGCACTGACCAGAAAGAGCCAGCCCAGAAAGGTCACCACTACCAGTGACATGATAGTGGGCATAAAGATCCCCGCCAGACCGACAAGCAGCATCAGCACACCGGCGATGATCGTCTGTGTGCTGTACTTTTTGAGCGTCTCTTTGTCGAACATCATCTCGGCAAAAACCATCGTTATGCCTTAGATCTTCTCTTTGAAAGACTTGATCTTTTTGATCAGATCTTCAAAGAGTTTTTCCGCTTTGTTTTTACCTTTGACCTCTTTCTCGGTCTTTTCGATCGCTTTTTCAAGATCTTTGTATGTCACATCGCTCTTGCTGACATAGCCCAGAACTTTCGCTTTTTTCAACTCCTCTTTCGCCTGATCGAGATGTTTCAGCGCTTGCTCTTTGTCTGTTTTGGCAATCTGGCTGGCAGCCTCTATCAACGCCTGCGCCTTCACGACAGGAATAGGTACGACAATCACATCCTGCACCAGCGTACCCAGCGCGGTTGTCAGAACTGCACGCGCTTTGTCGGTTTGATCGGCATGCAGATATTTCGCTGCCAGTTTCAGCGCATCGGGATAGGTCGCCAGCGGCAGATTGACACTCACGACGTCGATCTCGCTCTGAAGTGTGTCGAGCAGGAGTCTCGCTTCCTGTACTTTACCGTCGTTCAGCAGATCTTCGACTGTGTCGAGCGTCTTTTTGATCTTTTTGGTATCACCGACATATTCGGTCGCTGTCACCGCGACATCGACAGGGAGAAGTTTGGGCGCTTTTTCAGCCGCCAGAATCACTTCGAGCTTGCCGATCGCATCTTCGAGATCTTTGATCGCACTTTTGGTATCTTTTTTGTCCAGATCGACAAGGACTTTCTGTGTCAATGCCACAGCACTGACCGCTTCCTTGACAACATGTACACCACTATCTTTAGCCTCGGTTTTGGCACTTTTGATAGCTTGTGTCGAAACTTCGGCAGAAGTTTTCGCCATCACCGCTGTGTTACACAACAACGCAGCTGTCGCTACAGAGAGAATCAGTTTTTTCATCTTTTATCCTTTTTTCATGAATTTTTACAGGATAAATTTTAGTCTGATTTACTCAATAATTCTGCTACCTAGGTAGCAAAACTATCTTTTTGGCTGAAATTTTTTGATTTTTTGCAGATTCATGAAGATAAAGGGGAGGATAAAGAGGAGTTCGAGCACGATTGAGATGACCACGACTTTCCACGTACCGTGGGGATCGTGACTCAGCGGCATACCGCCTGTATTCATCCCGAAAAAGCCCGTCACAAGCGTCAGCGGCAGGAAGATCCCTGAGATGATCGTCAGGTAGTAGACATTGCGGTTCATGCGTTCATCGACTTTGGCGCGGTAGAAGTCGTAGAGGTTGTCCAGCTTCTCCATCGCCGCTTTTGCCAGATCACGGATGCGCACCATGTGCTCGTAGAGGTCGGCGTGTGCCAGCTCTTCAAAATCCTGCGCTCTTTTATGGTGTGTGATGAAAAGCTCAAACGAAAGTGCCGCATGAAACATGAGCCGGTGAATCAGAGAGACATCCTTTTTATAGCTGAGCCACTTCTGCATGAACATACCGGAGAGACGCTCTTCGTAGAGTGACTCTTCAAGCTGTTCGATCTCGTAGTGGTAGCGCTGGATATCTTTGATCAGCTTTTCGGTCTTTCGGTCGAGGATATCGTTCATCTCCCGCAGTGAGCCGATCATATTGAGCTGCTGCTGCTCCCTGTCGTAAAAGTAGCAGGCATCTCCCTCCACCACAAAGGCATAGGAGTGTATCGTGATCGAAGCTTGTGCCACCTCCGGCAGTCGGAGTATGAGAACGGTATACCCTTCGCGGGGGACGAAGTCGGATGGATGGCTGGGATTTTCGATATCCTCCAGCAGGAGCGGATCGAGTTCAATACTCATGTTCTACCTTCTGCAGCAGCTTGTTGACATCGTTGACAGCGAGCTGCTTGCGTTCGATGTCGAGGATCCCCTCTTTTTTGAGCTGCTGCAGGTGACGGTTGACGACATGGCGCACCGTACCGATCATGGAAGCGAGTTCTTCGTGCGGGAGTTTATGGAGCAGGCCCAGATGGGAGAGCGGATTTTTGATGTCAAGGTTTTTGAGCAGCAGCTTCATCAGCCTGGTAGAGGTGTCGTAAAGGGAGAGGTCGGTCGCCAACTCTTCGACCTGGCGCATCTGCCGGGCCATATAGGGGAAAAAAGCGCGATTGAACGCGGGATTCGTATCGATCCATTCGCGTACTTTTTCGATCGGAAGTTCCAGCGCCTCGGAAGCATCGAGCGCCGTCGTCATCACTTCATGCGCTTTACCATCCAGCACAGTCAGCACATCGAACATATCTCCATGCCCAAGCAGGTAAAGCGTCTGTTCACGGTTGTTGGATGGGTTATACTGATAGACTTTGATACGACCGGAGAGGATAATATAAAAATGTTTCAGTGTATCTTCACTGCGCATGGCCACTCCCCCTTTCGGGTAACGTCGGATGGTGCCGATACGGTTGATCTCGTCAATCAGTGTCTGACTCAGGCCGTCGAAGGGATCGAGCTTGGTTAGTTGCAGCATGCACTCTCTTTTGTTGTATTATTTGTCATTATGTAACATTGTATAGAATCTTTGCTTTTAATTTTTATTGATTTTGGTGTTTGCCGCAGTCGTTTCAATGGCGGGAAGGAGTGTTGCAGCTACTTTGAGGCACCCTTCAGATGAAATACCTTGCTCGCATACACTTTTCCATTGATTTGAGAGAGGACCTAGGGTCAGGGCTTTACTTTTAGGAGGACCTAGGGTCAGTTGCCACCTTAAAACTCCATTAAAAACTAAGGAAAATAGTAAATAATTCTGCTATTTTCCAATTCTAAGCTAAAAACTGAACAAAGCTTCATAAATCAACAACTCAGATGCCTGGTTTCATCATACAATTCACCACTTTTGAAGAGCGAATGGGCGATGATGACAAGTTTTCTCATAACAGCTATCTGGGCCACAGTTGTGTGTTTCCCATCCTCTTTAAGACGATTGTAAAAAAGTTTCATT
>JANTHT010000121.1 GCA_024762235.1 Sulfurospirillum sp. | reverse complement strand
AAATATATTATTAAAAAGTATCTTTATTTAAGTTTATAAATGAAAGTTTTTTCTGTAATTTATCAATTTATTTTTTTTTACACAATAAAGTAGCACTTTTTTTACCCGTGCATGAAGAGATGGAAAGCGATACCGAAATGAGAGCACGCTCCACTTCGGTATCATATCTATTATATTGTACAGTCAGATGCACTGCTGCCGGGATACGCCCTTCCCAGCAATCTATACACCGCCTTCTGCACATCCTCTGTGCTGAATCCGAAATGTTTAAAAAGTTCACTGGCATCACCGCTTGCACCAAAACTCTGCATGCCATGTACCGCATCCGCATATCGATACCACTCATGTCCGCTGGCCGCTTCTACAGCGAGCACTTTGGTTTCGGGATCGATCACTTTCTGACGATATTCTTGCTCCTGTGCATTGAAAAGCTCCATACAGGGTACACTGACGATGTTGGCCATGATCCCCTGCTCTTCCAGATGGCACCCCGTCTGAAGTGCGAGCATCACTTCGCTGCCCGTTGCGACAATCGTCACTTCTGCATTGTCGCGTTTTTTAAGCAGGTATCCGCCCCTTTCAGCAGAACCGAAATCGGTTCCGTTTTTCAAAGTCTCGAGCTTTTGTCGACTCAGTACAAAAGCGCTCGGGCCGTCATAGGAGAGTGCTGCTTGCCAGCACGCTACATTTTCCGTCGCATCGGCCGGTCTGAATACCAAAAGATTGGGGAGTGCACGAAACTGGCTCAAATGCTCTATCGGCTGGTGGGTCGGGCCATCTTCTCCTACACCGATACTGTCATGTGTCCAGACAAAAAAGTGTCTCAACTTCATCAGTGCAGCAAGTCTGACAGCCGGTTTCATGTAATCGCTGAAAACAAAAAATGTCGCACTGAACGGGATAAAGATCCCATAGAGACTGATCGCGTTACAGATCGCAGCCATCGCATGCTCTCTTATACCGAAGTGAAAGTTTTTCCCATCCGGAAAGTCTCCCATATTTTCGAGGTAGGTTTTGTTCGAGGGTGCCAGATCCGCACTTCCACCCACAAACCCCGGTACCGCTTTTGCAATGGCATTGAGAATTTTGTGATTGCTGTCACGCGTCGCAATCATACTCCCCTCTTCAAAAGAGGGCCACTGGATCCTGGCGAAATCGGGATGTTTCAACGCCTCAAGCGCTGCGTTTTGCTCAGCAAGCGGTGCATCGATCAAAAGTTTCTTCCATTCGCGTTCGTAGAGTTCCCCTTTTTCCACTGCACACCTGAAGCGCAACAATACATCTTCCGGAATAAAAAAGTGTTCGTTGGGGTCGAAACCGGCTTTCTCCTTGGCTTTTTTGATCTCCTCTTCTCCCAGCGGTGCGCCGTGTGTATGCGGATCCCCCTCCATCGTCGCAGCACCTTTTGCGATGACCGTTTTGGCAATAATCAGACACGGTTTTGTCTGCCCCGCACTCACTTCACGCAGCACCAGATCGATTTCGTTGTAGTCATGACCGTCGATGCGATAGACTTTCCATCCCTGTGCTTCGAAACGCTGTTTGATGTTTTCACTCAGTGCAATTTCTGTATCACCCTCGATCGTGATCTCGTTGGAATCATAGAACATGACCAGATTGTCGAGCGCATGATGCCCTGCCAGAGAACATGCTTCGTAACTGATGCCCTCTTCCAGATCACCGTCCCCGCAGAGGCAGTAGACTTTATGGTCGATGAGTTTCGCCGTTTCGCTGTTGAGCAGTTTCGCAGCATATTTTGCAGCCATCGCGAAACCGACTGCGTTGGCCACACCCTGGCCCAGAGGTCCTGTCGTCACTTCAACACCCGGCACTTCCGGGTACTCAGGGTGACCGGGGGTTCTGGAACCGAACTGTCTGAAGTTTTTCAGATCTTCCAGTGAAAGATCGTATCCCCACAGATGCAACATCGAATAGATCAGGGCACTTGCATGTCCACCGCTGAAAACAAGTCTGTCCCGATTAAGCCATTTGGGGTTTTTGGGGTTGTGCTTCAGGTGCAATCCCAGCACTGTAGCGATATCTGCAAGCCCCATCGCGGCACCGGGATGACCGCTGTTTGCACGCTGTACCATATCTGCGGCCAAAAATCTGACGGTATTGGCCATCTTCGTCAACATCTGTTTATCTTCCAATATCTATCCTTATTTTAAATAAAATGCGATCATATTGTTCAGTCGCTCCTTCAGTTCCGGATCGACCTCCCCGAGCATCGTCTCGATATCTGCGATCAGCGCCTCTTTCTCCCGAACAGCACCCGCCACACCCAGAAGATTGGTGAACGAGTTTTTTACTGTATCATTCTGCGTCGGTTTACCTGCTTCTTCACTGCTGAACGTCGCATCGATGATATCATCCTGTATCTGAAACAAAAGACCGATTTTAAGTCCTGTCTCATAGAGTTTTTCCTGTTCTGCACGATCCAGATCTGCGATGATGGCACCCATCTTCAGACTCGCGGCGATCAGCTTCGCTGTCTTGTTCATATGTAGAAATGAGAGCTCTTCGAGTGAGAGAGGGCTATTTTCGAAATGACAATCTATCGCTTGTCCCAGCACCATACCTTCTGCCCCTCCGTTACGGGCCAGCTCTTTGATCAGTACGATTTTGGTTTCGTCAGCAAGCGGTGCATTTGCGATCATATAAAAACTGTGTGAATTCAGCGCATCTCCTACCAGCGTTGCTGTCACCTGATCGTAGGTCACATGCAGCGTGGGGTGACCACGCCTCAAATCTGCATCATCGAATGTCGGCAAATCATCATGAATGAGTGAATAGGTATGCAACATCTCGATTCCCGCAGCGATATGAAAGGCGGCGGGCAACAGGAGCGGTGTATAGGTATCGACGACTTCCAGCAGCAGCAGTGGTCGGAACCGTTTCCCTCCTGCCTGAAACATCTCTGTCAATGCTTTCTGGTAATGGGGGTGAAAACTCTCGGTTTGCGGTAAGTGACTCTGTAGAAAAGTTTCGAAATCGTTCAGCAGTTTTTTGCTTCTGTTTTGCAAAAAGGTTCCTAGTATGAATGTATTTAAAATTTCCCTGTAAATGCGCCTAAGCCACCCAGCATCTGTGCGGCAGCATTTTTCTTATCTTCTTCAATCATCTGCAGGAGATCGTTGATCGCACTGATTAAGAGTATCTGCAGGGCATCTTTGTCTTCCATCAGTGAATCATCGATGTCGATGTCGATAATCTCACCTTTACCGTTGCCGGTCACCTTCAGAAGACCTCCGCCGCTCTTGGCTGTAAACTCTTTGCCGGCACTCTCATCCTGAAGTTTTTTTGCCTCTTCCTGCGCTTTCCGGAGCATTTCTCCCATCTTGCCAAAGTCCATATTCTCAAACATAATCTCTGATCTCGTCTATATTGTTTTGGCTGTCAAGAAGTACGACATGCGGTTTGAAATGGTCTGCTTCTTCAAAATTCATCGACGCGTACGCTATGACGATAATCACATCACCGACTTCTGCTTTACGCGCCGCAGCACCGTTAAGGCAGATATCACGTTTGCCTTTCTCTCCCTCGATCACATAGGTGGAAAAGCGCTCGCCGTTATTGATGTTGACGATATCTACTTTCTGACCTATGCGAAGTTGTGCGGCATCCATCAACTCTCTGTCGATCGTGATAGAGCCTACATAGTTGAGATTGGCATCTGTTACAGTAGCACGGTGTAGCTTGCTATATAACATCGTGATGTTCATCTGTCTATTTGCCTGCCATCTTCATCGCTTCCATCGGTGAAAGCGCTTCATCCCAGAACTCTTTAGGAATCAGATACTCTTCAACAACATTGCCGCCGATGATGTGTTCGTCAATGATACGTGTAATCTTATCTTTAGTAAGTCCCACATACATGTGATGTCCAGGTTCTACAAGCATCACCGGACCCTGCTGGCAACGGTTCAGGCATGACGTTCTGATAGGCTGTACCGTTGCGATCAGTCCTTTTTCCATCAACGTCATTCCCAGATGCTGGAAAAGATCTTTTGTCTCATCAGTGACACAGCTCGGTTTTGGCATGCCCGGAGGCGATGATTGCTCGCATTTAAAGATATAAAATGCCGGTTGTGGTATTCCCATATTTTTCCCCTATATTATAAAATGAGGGTCATTTTAATCTATTATCTATTAAATTTTTCTTTGATAACAGATCTAATGACTTCTCTGTCATCGAAAGGTATCTTTTCGCCACCAATTTCGATGAACTCCTCATCCCCTTTTCCCAGAACCAGCAGTATCTCATCCTCCTCCAGTTCATCTATGGCGGTTTTGATCGCATCGTAACGATCGGGAATGATTTTGACATGCTCTTTTTTATCGATCCCCTGATAGATATCTTCTATGATCCGCATCGGTTCTTCACTTCTGGGATTGTCGCTGGTCAGGTAGATCTTTTTTCCGTAACGGTTGGCCACTCTGCCCATCTGTACACGTTTCGTCCGGTCACGGTCACCTCCGGCACCAAAAACGACTGAGACTTTCTTCTCTTTGAGGGAGTCGAGCACTTTATCCATGCCATCGGGTGTATGGGCGAAGTCTACGATCACAAGAGGCCGCTCACTCACGACTTCCATCCTGCCGCTGACACCGGCGAACGATTCCACCGCTTCACATATCTCTTTGAGAGAATGATTCGTAATCAGCTTCACGGCACCCATCGCAGCGGTGATATTGTAAAGATTGAAGAAACCGTAGAGTGGAGAAAAAAACTCTTCCTGTGTCTCAAAGTGTTTGATCGCAGCGGTCAATCCATTGTTCAGTGAATATGCGAGAATGTTGAACGTTGCAGGTACATCGAGAGCATAGGTATAGGCATTTTTCATGTTGAAGTCTATTTTTTTGGCATCTCTGTTGATGAGCTTCATGCTGTCATCGCGGAAAAAACTGCTTTTGACATGCCAGTACTCTTCAAATGTACCATGATAATCGAGATGGTCCTGGGTAATATTGGTAAAGATTTTAAGCGCGAATCTGAGACTTTCGATACGTTTTTGCGCAATGGCATGCGAACTCACTTCCATGACGAAATAGTCCGCACCGGCCTCTTTTGCCTGCGCCATACTGTAGAGTGTATGCAGTATCGGCGGTGTCGTCAGCGATTTACCTTCCACTCTTTCATCGTTGATCAACAATCCGCGCGTTCCCTGAAAAGCTGCTTTTTCACCCAGATCGAGAAGAATCGAATAGATCGCTGCAGCTGTTGTCGTTTTGCCATTGGTGCCTGTTACACCGATGATCTGCATCTCTCGTAAGCCGTATATGTCCTGCAATATAGCCGGAGAGATGATCGAAGCAGCACTATTTTTTTTTGCATCTTCAAGATACGTTTTGTTCTGCTCCGTGAGCAAAAACGCACACTGCGCGTCGCATTCCGCAGAATTGTCCGTAATATACGGTATATTCTTATAATTGAACGGGTATTTCAAGCTTAAATACTTTCCAATTGCTTGAGAAGTTCGTAGAAGTAGGTGTCTTCAGGATAGAGCGTCAGTGCGTTTTCAATGTAGTTGTATGCCATCTGTTCAAATCCATTCTCTATGAGCATACCTATCAACTCCACAAAATCCTCTTTTTTTGAGATAATAATCTTACTGCTGAAGATCAGATCTTCGATCGCTTTCCTCGGGTTTTCCCGACTGGTCACATGGGCGATAAATTCATGAAAAAGGATGCCCTCTTCAATATTGTCGAGTCGATCTTCCAGGAGATCCAGAAATTGATTGACCTGCGTATTCTCCTGGTCGACATTTTCAATCAATTGTTCAATCGTCTCTTCCGCATCTTCTGTACCAATCGCTTTGGTCACTTCATAGTATTCGAAGAGTGCAATCGCCTCATCCTCTTTTTCAAAAGCGAGATCGGCAAGCATAGCACCTATTTTGGCCTCTTTATCGT
>JANTHT010000120.1 GCA_024762235.1 Sulfurospirillum sp. | reverse complement strand
AAATATCGACCGCGACCGCTCCCCCTTCAAAGAGGAGTATGTCACCAAACTGCAGGCACTTCAAAGCGACGCAGACGCACCCTTCACACTTGGCCCCGAAGCGGTCTGTACAGCGTTGAAAAAGGCTCTGGAATCTCCCGTTCCCAAAGCGCACTACCGGGTGACGAAACCGACCTCTCTCTTCTGGTACGCCAAACGGCTCCTGCCCACCTCCCTGCTCGACAGGATCCTGCGAAAGGTGGAGTAGCTACATATCGTAGATGCCCCAGCCGTGCATCTTTTGTGCACTCAGGACATATGCCTCTTCGAACATGTCGTCGATCGGGTTGATCGCCACGAAGTTGGCCTTCTCCAGCAGCGCTTCCAGTGCCTCCAGACCATCCCGAACTTTCGGTACGAAAAAGAGGATTTTCGCCGCATTTTTGGAGATGGCGTAGATCTTTTTCAGAAAGAGCTGTGGATTGTCGAGCCCAAAAGGATCGATCTCGATATAGATGTAGTCGTATTGCCTCGCATGCTGATTGAAGCGCTGCTGTTTGTAGGTGATCTTTCGCGCTTTCCCGATTCCCGCCTCATGCAAACGCGCGATATACCCCTCGTCGGCAGATACGGGGTGATAGATATATCCCTTTTCCCTTGCGTAGGCATCGAGCATCTGCGGTAACTGTACGCCTTCGTCACTCATGTGAAAGATCGCCACCCCCGGATAGGGCGGTATGATAGAGACGAGCTTCTGAAACTCCTCTTCCGTGATCCGCTGCATAATCTCCCCCTCCCCATATCTTCAAACTGCATTTATGCTATGATTATAACAAAGATAGCGGAGGAGTACCCCATGCGTATGCAAATAGTTTTATCACTTGTTACCGTCTGTACCATTGCGCAGGCGATGGAACTGCGTATCGGTTCCGCAACCTTCAACTGGAAAACAGACATGGGATTCGCCCGCACCGACTTCGATATCGACGCCAGAGTCTACTCACTCAGCGAACAGCACAACAACTTCGGCGACTCCAGGTTCTACTACTTCTACAATGCCGACCTCTACCAGTCTGACACCGCAGACCGCGTGACCGACCTCATCACCACACCGCTGACCTACGACTTCCCGGTCGTCGGCTCTTTCAACGACGCCGTCGCACACTACACCTCCATCCCCGTACCTGCCGACTACCGCATCCGTGGCTTCGACATCGATCTGGGAATAGGATACGACCTCTTCAAAGATAAGAAGGGTGTTTTGGGTGTCGGGATCAACACCGGTCTGAGTATCCCTGTCATGAAGATGAAAAATCTCCGAAAAAGTGCAGAGGTCACCTACAACCTGCCCGGGGATACTGAAACAACTGTCAAAACCTGGAAACTTGGCCCGATCCTGCATGCCGCCTACCGTATCTTCCCGAAACTGCTCATGTATGGCAGTTTCACCGCCGGCTACCAGACAGGATCGATCGAAAACGACTGGATCAAATCTTCTCTGACTGTCGACGGGAGTTACACCGCGCTCGATCTTGGCATGCGCTTCACACCCTGGCAGCGCCACAAAGATCTGGGCTGGATCAGACTCGATCCCAAACTCTTCGTCACTGCCGGCTACAGCCAAAAAAACTGGACGATGGAGCGCGTCTCAGTCGATGCCTTCAACGTCACGGAATTCAGTTCCGGAGGATTTTTCAAAAACAGCTTCAGTAACGGTTACTGGTATATTGGGGTAGGATACGACTTTTAAAAGATTAACTATGATTTTTTATTAGTCTATAGGGTTGAAAAACGTATAATCATCCACTTTAAACTAGAGAGGTGATGATCATATGATCCAACGCAAGAAAATATACAACCCCAACTCTCAGGAGCATGTAAACGAAAGAAAGATTTTCGGTGGTGATCCTACAGGTATCTTTGAACTCAACGATATCAAATACCAGTGGGCTTACAACCTCTGGGACATGATGCTCAACAACACATGGTTCCCCAAAGAGGTCGACATGACCGCCGATGTCAGGGATTACAAGCAACTCACAGAACCGGAAAAGAACGCCTACGACAAAGCACTGTCACAGTTGATCTTCATGGATTCACTCCAGACCAACAACCTCATCGACAATGTCAACCCCTACATCACCGCACCCGAGATCAATCTGATTCTGGTGCGTCAGGCGTTCGAAGAGGCGCTTCACTCGCAGAGTTACGCCGTCATGGTCGACTCTATCTCACAGAATACCGACGAGATCTACGACATGTGGCGCAACGACATGCGGCTCAAAAACAAAAATGACAACATCGCCAGAGTCTACGAAGATCTTGCCGAAAATCCTACCGACGAACAGATCGTCAAGGCGATGTTCGCCAACCAGATCCTCGAAGGGATCTACTTCTATAGCGGTTTCACCTTCTTCTACACACTCGCCAGAAGTGGCAAGATGCTCGGCTCCGCACAGATGATCCGATTTATCCAGCGCGATGAAATCACCCATCTGCTGATCTTCCAGAACATGATCAACGCTACCAAACGCGAACGTCCCGAACTCTTCACACCCGAACTGCTCGACGAAGTCTACGAGATGTTCGAAAAAGCGGTCGATCTGGAGATCAGCTGGGGGCAATACATCACCGAAGGGCAGATTCTGGGTCTCACGGACGATATCATCGAACAGTTCATCAAACACCTGGCAGACAAACGACTGCATGCTGTCGGCCTCAAAAAGCTCTACAATGCCGAACACCCGATCAAGTGGGTCGACGACTTTTCCAAGTTCAACGACCAGAAGACAAACTTCTTCGAAGGAAACGTCACCAACTACTCCAAAGGAAGCCTCAGTTTTGACGACTTCTAGCAAGGAGCTGATCGCGCTGCAATTCCCCTTTTTCGAAGACCGTTACACGCAAAATCTCGAAAAGCTGGTTTCCCTCGTACAAAAAGCGCCGGCAGATTCGGTCGTGCTCGCACCCGAACTCTGCCTCACCAACTTCAGTTTCGACAGGATGGAGCAAGCCGCGGACTTCGGCAGAGAAGCACTGCCCACGCTTCTGGATCTTTCCCGGGAGAAGATCCTCTCACTTACCATGACCGAAAAGATCGGCAATCACTACTACAACAGCGCCAAAATCTTCCACAATGGAAAAGAGGTACACTCCCAACCCAAAGTCAAACTCTTCACGCTTGGTAACGAAGAGCGCTATTTCACCCCCGGAACTCCCGAAAAAGTACAAATAGTTGAAATAGAGGGGATCCGTTATGCGATTTTAATCTGTTTTGAGATACGCTTCATCCAGTTATGGCAGCGCATACAGGGGGCAGATATCATCCTTATCCCGGCACTCTGGGGCAGACTGCGTAAAGCCCATCTCGAAGCGATCACCGGCGCGATGGCCATCATCAACCAGGCATACGTTCTTCTCAGCGACAGTGCCAACGACGATATGGCCGCAAGTTCGGGCATCGTCACGCCGTTCGGTGACGCATATCGGGACGACAGAAGCGAATATATCTCCCACATAGCCGATCTCAGAGAGGTCAAAAAGATGCGCAGATATATGGATATAGGATTGACATGATCAGAAGACACCTCCAAAACGGCACGATCGATATGCACCGCTGCGAACAGCTCGCGCAGGAGATTCACAGTGTCTTTCCCATCTCGGCCGAAGTACAGCGTGCCATCGCACAGACACAGCGCGAGATCTTCGTACCCACCGGATTCAAACACCACGCCTACAAACTCGACGCCCTTCCCCTCTCTTCCAACCAGTGGATCAGCTCTCCCCTGACTGTCGCGAAGATGACCGAAGCGCTCTCACCGCAGGGAGCCGATTCCGTACTGGAGATCGGATGCGGCAGCGGCTATCAGGCGGCGGTACTGAGCAAACTCTTTCGCCGTGTCTTTACGATAGAACGGATCGAAAAGCTGCTCATCGAGGCGAAAGCGCGCTTCGAAACGCTGGAACTCAAAAACATCAATACCCGATTCGACGACGGTAACCGGGGCTGGCGCACCTACGCACCCTACGACCGCATCCTCTTCTCCGCCTCTGCCAAAGAGCCGCCGGTGCATCTCTTCGACCAGCTTGCCGACGGCGGTATCCTCGTCGCTCCGATCGAAGAGAGTGGCAGGCAGGTCATCACCCGTTTTATCAAAAACGGCACCAAAATCAAGGTCCAGAAGCTCGAGAGCTGCCTTTTTGTCCCTGTCAAAAGCGGTGTGGAACGCTAACTGTATCCTTTAATCCTCAATTTTTTTCGCCACTGTCCGATCTCCGGATATGATGATCCCGCAATGGGAGCAAAGGAGAGGCGATGGACCTGCGTACGATACTCTTGCTGCTGCTCACACTCAGCAGTGCACTCTACTCGGTAGAAGAACGTTACAATATCTTTAAAAATCCCGGTTTCGAATCGGGTAAAACAGCATGGAGTGCGAACAGTGGCACCACGCTACACATCACCAACGACAGCCATAGCGGGAGCAAAGCGCTCAGCTATACAACGGGCGGTATCGCACAGAGTACCGATGCGCTCAAAAATATCGACGGCAAAAAACGCTACATGCTCACAGGTTACTACAAAAACAAGGGCAGTGTAGCGGGCATGTGGATGGGTGCCGAATATGCCGATGCGAACTGGAACACGCTCGGCAGCAGCGAAATCGCTCTGGCCAACAGCTACAGCTATACCCCCTTTGCCATCGTATTCACCCCGCCCGCCGGTACGGTATACATCACCTACTGGAGCTGGTCGGATGCACCGGGCGGTGGTAAAACCCTCCTCGACGATCTCGCGCTCTATCCGGAAGGGGTCACACCCGACGACCATTCCCCGCAACTCACGGCACCTTCCTCTCAGACAAATCATCTCGGAGAGAGTGTCGCGCTTCAGCTTCAGGCGAGCGATGCGGATCATGACAAACTTATCTACACCGTCGGCGGACTCCCGGAAGAGAGCGGCATCTGGCTCGATCCAGTAACCGGACGCTTCAGCGGCATCGCTTCACCCAAAGGAGAGCACAAACTTACACTCTATGCACTCGACAACCGCGGCGGTATCGCACAGCAACCGCTGGAGTGGCAGATCGACGCGGCACCGCTCACACCCTGCAACATCCTGCAAAATCCCGGATTCGAGACCTCTCTCTTCGGCTGGGATATCTACGGCAGAGTGACCGAACGTACCGCCGCCCCGCACTCCGGTGACTACGCCCTGCGTATCCGGCAAGGCGGACTGGACCAGTTTACCCAGCAGCTGACAGGCGCACCCGACACCTACAACTTCAACGGCTACTACAAAACGGAAGGGAGCATCGACGGCGCATGGGCGGGCATCATCTTCTACGACAAAGACCACAAAGCGCTCTTTTCGCGGGAAATCTCCCTCACCCCTTCCACACCCTACAAACATTTTTCCCTTAGCGGTACATCCACAGACAAAACCCGCTATATCCAGGCATGGGTATGGGTCGAAGGAGAGGGCAAAGTGCTACTCGACGATCTGAAGCTGGGCACTTCCGCATGTTTTCATTACGTGATCCCCTCCTCTTTGCCCCCGGGGAATATTCCCGTTCTCAAAGCACCGCAGTTTGTCGTCATCGGCTTCGACGACAACACCAAAGCTGAGGGGATAGACTGGGCGATCGATCTCTTCAAAAACCGCAAAAACGCCGACGGCACCCCTGCCAGAGTCTCTTTTTATCTCAATACCAAAGGGCTGCATGTGTGGCAAGAGGATGAGCCGGCGAAACTCCTGGCCGCGATGCAGCGACTGAGCACGAGTGGCCATGAGATAGGCAACCATACCTACTGCCACCACGGAGACATCTATACCAATGCCTGGGACGCCTTTACACATCGCATCGTCACCCTCGGCAGCGATGAGTGGCAACGAAAAATCGGTCAAGCCCTCGACGACATCACACAACGCATCGGTTACCCCCGTAACAAAATCTACGGCTTCCGCGCCCCCTACC
>JANTHT010000119.1 GCA_024762235.1 Sulfurospirillum sp. | reverse complement strand
TAGGCGTTGACTTTGTTCAGCAGGCCTATGTTGCGCCCCTCCTGCCGCAGATAGATCACCATCCCGCCTTTCTCCGCGATCATCTTGAGTGCGTAGTGCAACTGCTCACCACAGTCGCATTTGAGACTTCCCAGTGCATCGCCTGTGAGGCATTCGCTGTGCACACGCACGATCGGAGCATCGCCAAACGGCTCTTTGAAGATCACCAGATGCTCTTTTTCACCCTCTTTGAAAGCCTGTATCGAAAACTCTCCGAACCGGGTGGGGAGTGCGGCGATTTGGGATATATCTATTTTCATATCTTTTTATTTCCAACTTTATGGTAGAATTCATGTTTTTACAAATTTGTACAGAATCCTCAGAAGCATCTGCTTATCGAACAACATCTGCAGCGGAAGGGTCGCAATCTGGCACAGATTGCGGGGTACCCACCGTGAAGCCGTTTGAGGGAAGCAGATGCTTCTGAGGATTTTATTGATTTTATCATACCCGAGGCAAAAAGATGTTTAAGAGATTCAGACGCACCCGCATCAACCCCAAACTCCGAGAGCTCCTGACCCAGACAAGACTCTCCACCGACGACTTCATCTACCCGCTCTTCATCAAGGCGGGGGACCCCGATTATAAAAAAGAGATCGCCTCGATGCCGGGCGTCTACCAGATGGGGATCGACGAAGCGATCCGGGAGTGCGATGCTCTCAAAGCGCTGGGGCTCTACTCGATCATCCTCTTCGGGATCCCGGAGGTCAAGGATAGTGTCGGAAGCGATGCACTCTGCGAGCATGGTATCATCGCCGACAGCATCCGTGCCATCAAAGCGGCCCACCCCGACATGTTCGTCACGAGCGATCTCTGCTTTTGCGAATATACCGACCACGGGCATTGCGGTATCCTCGACCTCGAACACGAGACGGTCGACAACGACGCCACCCTGAAAAATCTGGGCAAACAGGCCGTCGTACATGCCAGAGCGGGTGTCGACATGATCGCACCCAGCGGCATGATGGACGGCATGATCACCGCCATCCGCACTGCACTCGATCAAGCGGGCTTCATCAACCTGCCGATCATGAGCTACTCTACCAAGTTCGCGTCTGCCTATTACGGGCCGTTTCGTGACGTGGCGGAGTCGGCCCCCAGCTTCGGAGACCGCAGGAGTTATCAGATGAACCCGGCCAACCGTGACGAAGCGATCCTCGAGAGTCTCGAAGATGAGAAAGAGGGAGCCGATATCCTGATGGTCAAGCCCGCCCTCGCCTATCTGGATATCGTTCGGGACATCCGAAACAACAGCCGTTTACCGTTGGCAGTGTATAATGTCAGCGGAGAGTACGCCATGCTCAAACATGCCGGTGCGGCCGGTCTGATCGACTACGACCGTGTCATGATGGAGACGCTGCTCGGATTCAAACGCGCGGGGGCGGATATTATCATCACTTACCATGCCAAAGAGGCGGCCGTACTTCTGAAAGGATCGCAATGAGACACTTTCTGACACTCAAAGACTATACCAAAGAGGAGATTCTGGAGATTCTCGCACTCGGTTTCAAGATCAAGAAGAAGTTACGCAAAGGGAAGTTTCCGCCCTACCTCAAAAAACAGACCCTGGCGATGATCTTTGAAAAATCGAGCACCCGAACACGCATGAGTTTCGAGACCGGCATGTACCAGCTGGGCGGCCATGCGATCTTTCTCTCTTCCAACGACAGCCAGCTGGGACGGGGAGAGCCCATGAAGGACACTGCACGCGTTGTCAGCCGCATGGCGGATATGGTGATGATCCGAACCTTTTCGCAGGAGAGCCTCGAAGAGTTCGCACACTACGCGACAGTGCCGGTCATCAACGGCCTCACAGACCTCTACCATCCGGTACAGTTGCTGGCCGACTACATGACGATGATCGAGCATGGCAAAGCGGACGAACCCGTCGTCGCCTATGTCGGAGACGGCAACAATATGACCCACTCGTGGATGTGGCTGGCGGCAAAGCTGGGATTTGAACTGCGTGTCGCTTCCCCTCCGGGATACGAAGCCGACGGTATCGTCATCCATGAGACAGTGACCGAAGCGAAAAAGTCAGGTGCGAAGATCACCTTTTTTCATGATCCCGCAGAAGCGGTCCAGGGTGCCGATGTCGTTACGACAGATACATGGATCTCGATGGGACAGGAGGAGGAGAAGGAGCAGCGCATCAGAGACTTCGAAGGGTTTATCGTCGACGATGCGATGATGGCACTGGCCAAACCCGATGCGATCTTTTTACACTGCCTCCCTGCCTATCGCGGTTACGAGGTGAGCGAAACGGTACTGGAAGGGCCGCAAAGTGTCATCTTTGACGAAGCGGAAAACAGACTGCATGCCCAGAAAGGTTTGATGGTCTGGCTTGACAAACAGAGAAACGAGGATTGAACCATGCGTGATGAGACGAAAAACAATAAAGATCAGGAACCGAAAAAGCAGCCACAAGAGGCCACCGAAGCGAAGAAAGAGAAATACAGCATCATCGAAAAGATCCACTCTCTTTCGACGAAGCTGGGGCTCAAACCGGGTCACGAAACACTGGTGGAGATCGAAGATACCGACGATCCGCATATCAAGCAGCTGAGACTGATTCAGGGAAGCTGGGATTCGGAAGATCCCTGGTTCGCGATCGAAAAGAAAAACGACAAGAAAGCGTACGCTTTCATTCCCGCCGAAGCCTTCTCCCATCTGATCGACACACTGCGCCGTACACAGCAGGAGAATTTCAATCTCAAACTCGAAAAGACGATCTGGCAAAATGTACCGGCTGATTTCGAAGATGTCTGGGTCGTGGCAATGGAAGAGATTCGCAAATATGCCAAAGAGAAGAACCCCGACAAACCGGTTTCGATCGATCTGGACAAGCTGATCAAGAAGATCAAGAGGGAGCACCCCAACCTCTTCATCAACATCCGGGATTTTATGCCGCAGGAGATGCAGCAGTTGCAGGACAATCATGATTGATTTCAACAAATTTACCAGATACTCCAAACCGGGACCGCGCTACACCAGCTATCCGACAGCACTGGAGTTCGATGCGCGCTTCGACACCAACGCATTGATCGAAGAGTTCGCCCATCAGGACAAAACACGTCCGCTTTCGCTCTACTTTCACCTCCCTTTCTGCCGCAGCGCGTGCTACTTCTGCGGCTGCAACGTCGTCTTTACCTCCAAAGAGGAGAAAAAAGAGCGCTACATCACCTACATCGAAAAGGAGCTGAGGATTCTCGCATCCCATCTCGACACATCGCGTGAAGTGATCCAGATGCACTTCGGCGGCGGTACGCCGACCTTTTTCTCTCCCGAACAGCTCGGGCGTGTCATCGACCTGATCAAAAGCACCTTTTCGAACTTTGCGGCCGATGCCGAGATCAGCTGCGAAATCGATCCACGCTATTTCACAGCGGAACATATGGATGTTCTCAAAAAAGGGGGCTTCAACCGTATCAGCTTCGGCGTACAGGATTTTGACGAGAAAGTACAGGAGGCGGTCCACCGCATCCAGCCCTACGACATTACCAAAGCGGCGATCGATCTCGCCAGAGCAAACGGCATCAAATCGGTCAATGTCGACCTGATCTACGGCCTCCCTTTTCAGACGTTCGACACGTTCAAAAAGACGCTCGAACTGGCGCGCAGCCTCGACGCGGATCGTTTCGCCGTCTTCAACTATGCCCATGTGCCGTGGCTTAAAAAGACGATGCGAAAGATCGACGAAACCACCCTTCCCCACCCCTCGGTCAAACTGGAGATCCTCAAATACACGATCGACTACTTTACCGAAGAAGGCTACAAGATGGTCGGTATGGACCACTTCGCCAAACCCGAAGATGAACTCTTCAAAGCGATCGAAAAAGGTGAACTGCACCGCAATTTTCAGGGTTATACGACCAAAGGGGGCGCGGATCTGATCGGCGTGGGGCTGACCAGCATCGGCGAGGGGGTCGACTACTATGTCCAGAACTACAAAAACATGCACGAATATGAAGCGGCTATCGACGAAGGGCGGCTTCCGGTGGAACGCGGCATCAAACTGAGTCGCGACGATGTGATCCGAAATGCGGTCATCATGGAGCTGATGAGCAACTTCAAGCTCGATATCCCCCGTATCGAGAAGCGCTACGGCATCGACTTCAGGGAGTATTTCAAAGGGTCGCTCGAAGCGCTCAGAGAGTTCGAAGAGGCAGACCTTGTCTCCATCAGTGACAAAGAGATTCTGACCAGCCAGACAGGTACGATGCTGATCAGAAACATCGCGATGGCTTTCGACGCCTACATGGACAAACATGCCCACAAACAAAAAACATTCAGTAAGACGATATGAACCAGCAAGAGAAGATTTTCAACTTTCAGGAGACCAGCGACGCATGTATCAAGTGCGGTAAGTGTATACCGGTCTGCACCATCCATCAGATCAACGCCGATGAAGCCACTTCACCGCGCGGTTTCATCGACCTGCTCGGGCAGTATCAGGCGGGCAATCTCGAACTCGACAAAACAGCCAAAAATATCTTTGAAAGCTGTTTTTTGTGTACCAACTGCGTCGATGTCTGCCCCAACTCCCTTCCGACCGACATGGTGATCGAAGAAGTACGCGAAGATATCGCAGAGAAGTTCGGTATCGCCTGGTTCAAACGTATCGCCTTTTACATGCTCGAACACCGCAAGGTGATGGATCTGGTCATGAAGTTCGGCTTCATGTTCAAGACCTGTGCACTCGCAGAAGATGAGAAAGGGCGTGGCTTAAAAGCCCGCTTCTCCCTGCCGATGATGAAAAAGGGACGGCTCATCCCCTCCATGATGAAAAAGAGCTTCCTCAACAGTTACCCGGAACATATCCCCGCTCCCGAGCCTGAAAAGGCCAGACACAAAGTGGCGCTCTTCATCGGCTGCCTGGGCAACTACAACTATGAAGGGATCGGCAAAAGCCTTGTCGAAATCCTCGAAAAGCTCAATATTGAACTCTTTATCCCCAAAGCGCAGCAGTGTTGCGGCGCACCGGCCTACTTCACCGGAGCCACCGACTCGGTGGAGCGCATGACGAAGAAAAATATCGAATATTTCGAAAGTTTCATGGACGACTACGACGCGATGCTGATTCCGGAGGCGACCTGCTCTGCGATGGTCAAGCATGACTGGGCGGTCTTTTTCAAAAACCACGACATGCCCGATTGGGAAGAACGCGCCAGAAAGGTGAGCGAAAAGATCCACATGGCCACCGCATGGCTGCATGACAACACCAACCTCAGGGAACTGCTCGAAACGAAGGGGAAAAAGTTCGACGAGATCGTCACCTATCATGACCCCTGCCATGCCAGAAAAGTTCAGGGTATCTGGCAGGAACCGCGCAACCTCCTGTCACCCAGTTACCCGATGCAGGAGATGAGCGACCCCAACCGCTGCTGCGGCTTCGGCGGTGTGACGATGCAGACGGAGAAGTTCCATCTGGCGGAGCTTGCGGGCAAACCCAAAGCGGCGATGATCAAAGAGACCAAAGCGACCTATGTCTCAGCAGAGTGCAGCGCCTGCCGCGTGCAGATCTCGGAGTCGCTCAACAACAGCGGTGACAACGAAGTAGTCTTCAAAAATCCGCTCGAGCTGATCGCTGAGGCACTGCGTTAGATGTCCTACTGGAACCATATCTACGAACACTTCAACCCGGTTGCGTTTGAGATCGGCGTCTTCAAAGTACACTGGTACGGCATCATGTACGTACTGGCGCTGCTGGTGGGGATCGCTGCGGCCAAATGGCTCGTCAAAAAAGACCGCCTCCCCGTTTCTCAGGAGTTGCTCGACGCCTACATCATCTGGGTCGAGGTGGGGGTGATCCTCGGTGCACGCATCGGCTACATCCTCTTCTACGACCCGCATACCTCATGGTACCTCACCCATCCGTGGCAGATCTTCAACCCCTTTAAAAACGGCGAATTCATCGGTATACGGGGCATGAGCTTCCACGGTGCGCTGCTTGGGTTTATCATCGCTTCCACCCTTT
>JANTHT010000118.1 GCA_024762235.1 Sulfurospirillum sp. | reverse complement strand
ATCGTACCGTCGACATTGAGGATCAGGTTGTCTTTTTTGGATGTCGTCAGCTGCTCGACGGTAAGTGCATAATCCAAAAGCGGCGTTGCGGGAAAGTTTTCAGCTGCAAACTTTTTCAGACCCTCGACACGCAGATCAGGATTTCTCAGAGATTTGATTCTGTGTCCGATTCCGGGAATAGGCACACCCTCTTTTTTCATATATGCCAGGAATTCAGCCGGTGTCATGTTGTTATCATGCGCATATTTGAAATATTTCGCTGCACCGTCGATCGCACCGCCGAATCTCGGACCGATGGTCAGCAAACCTGTCACCAGTGACTCGACGACCGATTTGCCGGCACGTGCAGTCACTTTGGCATTGTGTGCACCTGAAACTGCCGGTCCGTGATCGGCAACCGTTTTGACAACCGTCTCGATGAACTCTGTCGCCCACTTCGGATAGACTTTTTTGAACCAGAGCAGTGAGATGACATCGCCAATCCCTTTGCCTGTATCCGGTGTCGCGACGGAGCTGATCGGGAACCCTGCATAGGTCGCCTCTTCACCTCTGTCATCGGAGATGGTACAGATGAAATTTTTCGCTTTTCTGATTTTCGGAATCTCATGGATCTCAGGTTCCTCGATCTCCAGAATCACACCTTCGTTATAAAGTTTGGTATATACTTCGTGAATGACACGCGGCAGATCGTTGAAGCTCTCAGGCACATGGATACCCGCTTCCGCCATCGCTTTGTTTTTCGCTTCGGCAGTCTCTCTCTCGGCATTGGCACTCGCACCTGCGTGTCCGAACTGTACACCGGAGCTGAAGTGTTTTGCGATCGTACCGATACACCAGGCGATCACCGGTTTGGTGATCTTGCCGGACTTGACCGCTTCGATCACTTTGTACTCTTCGGTACCACCCACTTCACCCAGCAGAATCATATACTTGACATCCGGGTTCTTCTCCATGCGCAGCATGTTGTCGATAAAGACGGAACCGACAAATCTGTCACCACCGATCGCGACACCCTCGGCGATACCGTCGGCGTTGATCGCGATAATGTTACAAAGCTCGTTGAAGAGACCGCCCGAACGTGTCACGAGTCCCGCACTACCTGCACGATGCAGTTTGGATTTGATGATATTTTCGATTGTACCGCCGATATTGGCGATCTTGAACGCACCCGGAGCGATCGCACCGACTGTTGCCGGCCCGATAACCGTCACACCGGCATCTCTGGCAGCCTGATTCATCGTACGCGCCAGCCTCTCGGGAATACCCTCCGCCGTCACCATGATGACTCTGAACTGATTAGGAATATCAAGTGCTTCCATCGTCACATTGTAAGCTGTTCTGAAAGAGGCGAAGTTGAGCAGTACATCGGCATTCGGGTGCTCTTTTGCCGCTTCGATCGTGGATTTGTAGAGTGGCACCATGATCTCGTCACCACCCCAGAAGAACTTGTCGAACTTGTTGCTGCTGGTCGGTGCGACGATCGCTGCCACAGAAGGAGTCTCCCTGCCGATCACATAGTCATAATCCAGCATACGCTGAATCGCGCTTCTGTTGTTATTCCAAAAAATCGCCTGGGTATCTCTTGTAAATAGTTTTTCCATAATTACTTCTCTCCTTCTAGTGCCATTCTTACAATATCGGTAACGTGTGTTTCAGGTCCGTAGACATGAATCTCCAGTCCAAGTCTGTCCGCCGCCTCTTTGATATCTTTGAGACCTTTCTCGTAGTTCGGTCCACCACGTCTGACGTAGATCTTCGTTTTGTGCTCCTTGAGTTTGTCTGCCCATTTTTCCATCGCTTTGATGATACCGGTAAAGGTTTTTGCGACATCGGTAAAGTTCGCGATCGCGCCACCGATGATGAGGATCTTGCCTCTGGAATCGGGATAGCGTGTCATCAGATCGAAGATAGTCTCTGCGTAGAACTGCGTCTCGCCTTCTGTCGGTCCACCACTGTATTCACCGTAGTTGGCCAAATCTTCAACACCCGCCATATCTGCGATTGTATCAGCATAAACGACTGACGCACCACCACCGGCGACCATCGTCCAGATGCGTCCCTGCGGATTGAGAATCGTCAGTTTCAGTGAAGCACCCGACTTGCTATCCGCTTCGGCGATCGCCTTCTCTTCAGGAGACTGATCTTCCATACCGAATGCCGTAGGGAACTCAATATCTCCCCATTTGTCTTTCATCATAAAACCAGCCGTATCGTCAAGACGTGCAACCAGGTCAAGAATCGCCATCTCACCGTTGTCGAGCATAACAATCGGATTGATCTCCAGGTAGGCGAAGTTCATATCTCTGTAAAATTTAAAGAATTGAATGGCGAAAGAGGTAAACGCTTCTCTGTTCTCAGCCGGAATATCCTTCGGAACACGTGAGCGGATCGCTTTTTCCATATCGGCTTCCGGCATGTTGATCGGAATATGTACTTCGTTGACTTTCTCTTCCCATCCCTCTTCGACTTCCATACCACCTTCGGCAGACATATAGAGTACATCATCTTCACCAACGGTAGTCGCTGAGATATAGTACTCCTGCTCCTGTGTATGCGGCGTAAAAGGTTCGACGATAAAGTGTGTCAGATGCCCTTTCTGACCGGAGAGAAGTGTCACTTCATGAGAACGTTTTTCATCGATCCACTTCGCGGCATCTTCGACAGTGACATCTCCCGGTTTATTGACTTTGAAGAGTACCAGATCGTTTTTACCGCGTTTTCCGAACAGCATGTCAGGTTTGGCGACCAACGGTTCCTGATTGAGCCATTCAAAACCGTGCTCATTGGCTTTCTCCCGTAACTCGTCTCCGCTTGTGACAAGCACAGATTTGAATGGATAGTGAAATCCATCGAAGTATTCATTCCAGTGTTTGGAAAAAATCGCTTTTCCGTCATATTCGCGTATAGCTCTTTGAGCCATTGTCTCTCCTTTAAAAAATTTGCTACATTCTATCAGGAGTGGATTGAGAAGGGGCTAAATAGCGATTTTGATCCAAATGTTAAGAATTTAGTTGTTTACTTTTGAAACATAGTAGGTTTTTATCGGTCTGTTTATGTAACTAATGGTAACTTCAGAATCGGTGGAAGAGAGTGGTTTACTACGCAGTGTCACCTCTGCAGAGGGAAGGATACCGTAAAATCTCAGGCGCTTCTGCAGCTTGTTTCCCGTTGTTATTTCTGTGATCCCCATTTCCCTTAACTGTTGCGCCAGCTCTTTGGCGATGTTGTATTTGTAGGCAAAGTGACGGCTCGGTTTGTCCGTAAAGAGATAGAGATATTTATAGGTATAGGTGAGGAGAAAATTTGCAAATAGTATGGTGAAAACAGTGATAAAAAGCGCCTTGTGGCCCCGTCTGAGCTCGGGTAGCCTGACACGGTAACTTGTCATGAACATACGCACCATCAGGGGTACACTCACTACGACATAGGGTGCGAAGTCATCGATCAGAATGCGTTGACGATAGGAGATGAGTATCGAAAAGAGCAATGCGATAAAGGAGATGAACCAGACGATATTTTTCTCCTCTTTCATGAGGATACGATAGAGCGTGTAGAAGAAGTAGAGAAACACCAGCGGGGAGAAGATGAGGCTGTAGGAGACAAGTGTATCCATAATATAACCTCTTGGCTTTCCATGCATCGGGAAACCGTAGATACCGAGTGCCAGCAGAAAAAGTGTTCCGGTATAGAGTGCCAGTATACGATCATGCCGATAGACAGCAAAGCTGAAAACACCGAGATAGAGCACCATAAAGGAGTTGTCCACAAAAAGCAGCAGTGGAAGCAGAAGCATGTATGCGAGGCGATACCCCTGCATGTAGAGCCAGACGAAAAGAAGTGTCAGGAAGATCGCGATGCTCGCACTGTTGACCAGCAGTGCCGAACTTACGACACCGGGTAGCAGCATGAAAGTCACCACGCTCAGCAACCGGTCGGAGGGTTTTTTGAGAAAAAAGTGGCTTACATGCCATAAAAGCACGATACTGGCCGCATGAAAGAGCATGAAGGGCAGGCGCAGTGCGATGTCGTTTTGACCGAAGAGCGCTGTAGAAAGTTTTACAAGATAGTGCAGAAAGTTGTGTTGATCGTAGTAAATAACTGCTTCGTCGTAACTGATCGAAAGCGTCGATGCCCCGTATAGCAGAAGCAGAAAGTCGACCACGATCAGAAGCGCTATGATCAGCCGCAGATTCATATCTTCAAAAAGTTGTCGATCATCTCATGGCCATATTGACTCATGATCGATTCGGGATGAAACTGGATACCGTAGATATCGTATCCCTCGATCTCCAGCGCCATGATTTCACGGTCATCCTTGCTGTAGGCCGTCGGTTTGATGATAGAGGGAAGATTCTCTTTGTTGACAACAAGCGAATGGTAACGCGTAGCCGTGAACTCTTCGGGAATTTCCCTGAAAACTGTTGACGAACGGACCACTTCGATACGTGATGTTTTACCATGCATCAGGTTTTTTGCACGGATCACCTCCCCGCCAAAACTCTGCGCGATACTCTGGTGCCCCAGACATATCCCCAGTATCGGCTTTTTCCCTTTGAAGTAGTCGATCGTATCCAGACTCACACCCGCTTCGTTCGGCGTGGCGGGACCCGGAGAGATGATAATTTTTTCAGGATTGAGCTTCTCTATCGCTTTGACATCCATCTCATCGTTTCGGATCACCTTCAGGTCTGCACCAAGCTCCAGGCAGTACTGAACAATGTTATAGGTAAATGAGTCGTAGTTGTCTATCATTAATATCATACGGATATTGTAGCGAATGGGGGATTTGGTTTAGGTAAGGGCACGCTCATTGACAATAAGTTAAGCGCGGTTCATCTGCGCGTGAGCCCTGCGCTGAGCAGAACTTAGCGTTAGCTTAATGATAATGAAGGGCATCTCCAAAACTCAGTAACTCCCTTTGCGCATCATGATGATCGCCGCAGTTTTGACCAAAATCATGATATCCAGCTCCATCGACCAGTTCCGCACATACCATACATCGAGTCGTACCCGCTCGTCGTAGGGGATATCGTTGCGCCCGCTCACCTGCCAAAGCCCGGTGATACCCGGTTTGACAGCCGTGAAGTAGTCGAAATACTCCCCGTATTTGGGAATCTCCGCATCGATGATCGGGCGCGGTCCCACCAGAGACATCTTGCCCTGAAAGACATTGAAAAGCTGGGGCAGTTCATCGAGCGACGTGCGCCGCAGAAACTTCCCGATGGATGTGATGCGCGGATCATCTTTGAGCTTGTACTCCTTCTCCCACTCCGCTTTTTTGGCGGGATCGTTTTCCAGTATCTCTTCGAGCATCTCGTCGGCATCGACACGCATCGTGCGAAACTTGTAGATGTTGAAGCGCCTGCCGCCCTCGCCTACCCGTCTCTGTTTGTAGATGGGATCCCCTTTGCTCGAGATGTAGACCACGACATAGAGTATCAGGAGAAGTGGCAAAAAGAGTATAAAGAGTATCACGGAAAATACCCGGTCAAAAACTGCCTTGATCGCCCGCTCTCCCGGATGCTGCAGCTTGTTTTTAACATAGAGTGCCATCCCTTTGTGGTTTATGGAACTGAAAAACTCGGAGTTGATCAGCGGCAGCCGTGAAATCTTTGGAAGAATATAGACACGACTGACGTGATGCAGAACATAGCTAACAGTCTGAAAAGTTTGCTCTGTCTGTTGCGCTGCAAGCGAAACGACCACCGCATAGTGCCTGTGTGTATCGACCAGATAACGGATGCGCGCTTCCACCTCCTCATCCCGCATCTCATCGACCATGACCTTACTTGCGATATCGAACCCAAAAGAGTTGTCATACACAAACCAGCTATTGACATCCTCTTCCCCGGCTTTGTCACAGATGATCATGATATCTTCCCGGAAAGGTGCAAACTGCATGAAATAACGCTTCAGCAGGTAGACGCCTATGGGCAGCAGTGTGACATTGAACATGAAGAAGAGCAGAAGCACAGTGCGTGAATAGTGCTCAAAAGTGCGTAACGCAAAGATGATCAGGGTGATGGTAATGAGTGAGAGAAAATTTGCCTTTTCGA
>JANTHT010000117.1 GCA_024762235.1 Sulfurospirillum sp. | reverse complement strand
GGTTTCGAATCGGAAGTCGCTGCAAACTCTTTCTGCCAGTAACGGTACCCGAACATTCCCATAAAAAGTACCACTCCCAGGAGTATGACGACACTCAGCAGTTGTATCATAGTGCCCAGAAAAGAGCTTTTCACGGGTTGTTCCTTACGCTCGTTGCCATAGGATATAAAATCCTGTTCTATATTTTCATTTTTTTTGCGTTTAAACATATTTCTATTCCTTCTATTTCAGACTCTCTTCTTTCTGCACGACGGTGGTCAGTCCCAGCAGTTTCCACCCCTGAAAACCGTCACGGTAGTAGAGGATCTTTTCGGCAGGATAGCCGAACCTGCGCAGCCCCGTGATGAGACGGTGGGACTGATCGCACCAGACGCCGTTACAAAAAACGGCGAGTTCCTTCGCTTTGGCAAAGTTCCATCGGCCATCTTTCTCTACCTCCATACCCAGTGCCCGGAAGATCTTCTCCGCAATCTTTCTGTCCGCATTTTCCATGACGGGAAAGGGGATATTGACGGCGGAGGGGATCGTTTCGAGTTCGTACCAGCTTTTGAGCCTGGCATCGATGACGACACCTTTGCCTGTCGACACTTTGTCTCTGAGAAAGTGTACCAGCTCCATCTCGGCAATCGTTTCGATATCCGGAGCCACTTTGGTCGGGTGGATGCAAAAGGGCGGGCAGGGGCGTGAGGTCTTGGTATAGTCGTCTGTGAGTCTGTGTGTCGTATCCTGTATACGGGCGACTCTGATCTTCTGACCCATATGTGTGATCGTCAGCCAGGGGATATCACGGGTGATTTTGACGATCGTATCCTGTTGCGTCTGGGCTGCGGACAGAAGTGCCGGTGAGAGACAGAGCAGCAGTGAAAATGCCGATTTTAAAGAAAAAGATGCGGTCACAGTTGCTCCTTTGGGGTAATCGTTGTCAGTCCCACGATTTGCCAGAACTGCATGCCGCCTCTGTAGTAGAGAATCTTCGATTTGGGGTACCCCTGCCTGAGCAACGCTTTCATCGCGACCACCGCTTGCTGACACCAGGGGCCGTTGTCGAAGATCAGAAGCTTTTCCGCTCTGGCGAAATTCCATTTGTCACCACTCTTTTTCGCCCCGAAAAGTGTGAATATTTTGGGTATATAGGGGTTTTGCGCGCCCCCTTTGAGGATCGAAAAAGGGATGTTGAGTGCACCGGGAATGGTCCCGTGCGCATACCACTTCGGCAGACGTGCATCGATCAGCAAGCCTCTGTTTTTGGCGACATCCTTTTGCAGAAAGTCTAGCAGATCGAGTTCCGTGACGGTTCGGATGCCGGGAATCGGTCTGAAGGGCTGGATATCAAAGGGCGGGGTGGGTCGTGATGTCTTCGTATAGTTGTTGGTCAGTTTGTGATCGGTATCCTGAATCCGTTCGATACGGATCTTTTTCCCTTCGATGACGACATCGACCCAGGGGATCTCTTCGGTGATGTTGACCGGATGTGTACCGGCTTGCAGCGCCGGAAATGTGCTCAGCAGCAACACAACTGCATATAGCATGTGGCGAGGAAATGGCATCGTTTCTCTTTCATGTTTCATATTGTTTGTTCGCTTTCCGTAAAATCGTCCGAAATCGATAATATTTTACCTCTGATATGCCGATATAGTGCATATATCTGTCATAAAGTGGAGAAGATGCTTTTTAGAAAAAACAATCAGCCCAAAGAGAACTATTTCAAAGCGGCGACTATCATCACAGAGGGATCACACTGTATCGGTTCTGTCATCGGCAACGATTCGATTCACATCGAAGGGGAAGTGCGCGGCGATGTCAAAGTCAACAATGTCGTCATCGTTGCCAAAAGCGGTGTGGTAGTGGGTGACATCAAAGCGAAACAGATCATCTCCAGCGGTACGATCCGCGGAGATCTTCTCTGTGATACGCTGGAGTTGCTGGAGGGGTCACACACATGCAGCAAGATCAAAGTCAATAAAATTCTGATCAAGGGCGACTTTGAAGGGGATATGCTCTGCGGCGGACTCTTTGTAGACGAACATGCACACGTCCGGGGCACTCTGCAAGCCAAAACTGTGGCGGCCGGCGGTACCATAGAGGGGACGATTGTCTGCAGGGAGTTGAAGATCACACGTACCGGTGTCATCCGGGGTAAAACTTTTGCCGACCGGATCGTCAACCAGGGAGGAGATGTAGAAGGGTTTATCGGAAGGTATTCGGAACTGGTCCATAACAATCCATCCCTGTTGCGATATGCGCATATCTTCAATACGCCCGATGAAGCGATTCTGCTCAGTTACAATGAATACCATGTCGATGTAGAAGCGGAGATCAGAAGAGAAGAGGGGTCTGACGAAAGAGGTTCGGACGATGTGACCGATACCGATTTCTATCTGCCCTGATCGATAAACTTGACCCGCAAACGGATATTTCGATAAAATTATTCAGAGGATTCAACATATTGAACCCTCTGAATAATTCACTTCTCTCAAACGGCTTCACGGTGGGTACCCCAAAATTTCGGGGAAATTTTGACCCTACCGCTGCAGATGTTGTTCGAGCAGCAAATTATTCAGAGGGTTCTATTGAAATATTTTAGAGATGGAGGGATCGATGGAGCATTATGGCAATTTTTTCGAAACAGTCTACAAAGATGCAGGGGATCAGTACAGTAATGTACCGTGGGCGCGGCTGCACCCCAATCCTGAACTGGTCGAGTGGGTCCGCCTCAACAATCCGAGATCCGGACTGCGTGCTGCCGTGGTAGGGTGCGGTCTGGGGGATGATGCCGAATTTTTGCAGAAAGTCGGTTTTGAGACAGTGGCGTTCGATATCTCGACAGAAGCGCTTGCTGCGGCCCGGAAGCGCTTTCCGGATTCGCGTGTCGACTATCGTCTTGTCAATCTTTTCGAACTCGATGCGGAGATGCTGGAAGCTTTCGATTTCGTCTACGAAGCCTACACGCTTCAGTCTCTTCCCAATCAGAGCAGGCCGGCGGCGATCGACGCGACGGCATCACTGCTGAGACCGGGAGGCGAGATGTTGCTGCTGTGTCTCGCAAATCTGGAAAATATTCCCAATCCTCCCGGTCCGCCCCATCCCGTACGCAAAAGAGAGTTGGACAGATTGCTCGATTTCGGATTTGAAGAGCGCACTTGCGATCTCTATCGGTCTGACAAAGGGGAAGAGTTCAGGATCTGTTACAGAAGAGTATCTTAGAGAGTGGTACCCGGGGCCGGATTCGAACCGGCACGGTATCGCTACCATTGGATTTTGAATCCAACGTGTCTACCAGTTTCACCACCCGGGCGTTTTTGAAACGGGCACGTATTCTACCAAAAAAATACGCAGGCCCGGCTTAATCTTATTTGGATGCGGCTACAGCCTCTTTCAATTTTTTACCTACTTTGAACTTGGCGGCTTTTGTAGCGGGTACTTCGACAACTTTGTCTGTACCGGGAACACGTGCGGATCTGGCTGCTCTTTCACTGGTTGTAAAAGTTCCGAAACCGATGAAACTGACACTTTTACCGTTGACAAGTGCCTCTTCGATCACTTCGAGAGCTGCCTCTACAGTCGCTGCAGTATCTTTTTTTGAAAGTCCTGTCTTCTCCGCAATAGCTTGAATAAAATCAGCCTTTTTCATAATTTACCTTCCTTTAAAATTTTTGGGATCAGCGATTATGTTACACTTTTTTTCTTAAAAAAACAACTTTTTGCCACAAAAATTGCATAATCAGCGATTGAGGCCGATATTAGAGATAACAATACCCCTGTAAAAGCGGTAATATGGGAGTTTTCGATGCGTATCACCAGTCAGTTTCTGTTGAATAATTTTAAAAATGATCAGCAAAAAGTCAATCAGGAACTCAAAAAAGTGACCGAACAGATCAGTTCAGGGAAAAAGATCCAGAACGGATATGACGACCCTGCGATCTTCAACGACACACTTAAGTTCGATACCCATATCAATGCACTCAAAGGGATCACAGAGCGTACGCAAAAAGCGCAGAATTTCGCCGATACGACCGATACGACGCTGCAGGAGTTCACCAACTCTCTGCGTACATTCAAAAATCAGCTCATCACCGCTGCCAACGATACACACAACAGCGACAACCGTGAAGCGATCGCTGCGGCGCTGGAAAAAGAGAAATCCTACATGATGACTCTGGCCAATACGCAGGTGGCCGGGCAATATATCTTCTCCGGTTCGGCGACATCGGTCAAACCTGTCGATGTTAACGGCGATTATCATGGTAACGGTCAGGATATGACGACGGTGCTGGGCGAGGGGGTCACGCTGGCCTACAACATAGACGGGGTGTCCCTCTTACTGGGCAGCGATGAGAAGATCGCAAAGGAGCTGAGTACCAACGTTCCGCTCAAAAAACAGGAGAATGGCGCGATCATGCAGGGAAGTGACAAACTTTCGGATCTTACAGGTGACGGGACCAACGCTTTCACTTTCAAAATCTCCGGTTTCGGACATAACGGTGATGTTGTCAAGAGCGAAGTGACACTGCAGTCGGATCAGACGATGGACGATCTGATCGACGCGATCGGCACAGCCTATGGCAACACGCCGGACAATAAAAAGGTAGATGTTTCACTCGACGCATATGGCCTGATCCGTATCAAAGATATGCAAAAGGGCAAGAGTCAGCTGGCGCTGAAACTGGATGGAACACAAAATGGCCAGCCGATAAAGTTCAACGATAGCGGTTATACGCGTGATGATGCCGGCAACGCTGACAGTGCCCGGTTTGTCAAAAAGGAGAAGAGACTGGAAGGGAATATCACCCTTATGGCGCATGGCAAGATCGCAAACCGGACAACGAAACTGTCGGAGATCGCCAATGGTTCTCTGGATGGAAAAACATTTGAGATGAAGATTACCGATATCAATGGAACAGATCAGACAGTAAACCTCGATTTTGACGATACAAACGGTACAACTTTTAAAATTGGTGGAAACAGTTATAATATATATGATGCTGAAGGTAACCAGGTAACCAAAGCCGATGATATGACACTGGGACAGTTGAACGATGTGGTTGCGATAGTGACATCTGCTAATCTGCCTGCTTCAAATGATAAAACAGGGTACGATGCGGCAGTATCGAATGCCAAAAAAGCTGTCCATGTAGATATTAGTCAGAGCGGTAAACTTCAGATCGAGAATATTTCCAATGATAATGAGATCGCATTCTCTTTTTACGATACAAACGCTTCCAACATGACAGACACCACCCCTTCCTTTGCCCTCAACTCCGACAATGCCATCACGACACAAAAGCCGGAGATGGACTTTTTTCATCAGCTCGACGCGATCATCGCCGCGGTGCGAAACGGGTCGCAGGCACCGCAGAGCGGTAACACGGATCCCAGAAATATCGGCATCCAGGATGCGATCGCACAGATCGACCAGTTCGACGGCCATTTTAACAAGAACCTGGCTAAAACAGGCGTGATACAGAAGTCGCTGACCAATGCCCAGGAGCGTGCCCAGAGCATGGAGCTGAGCATCCGGGAACTCAAGTCGGAACTGACCGACGTCGACATCGCCGAAGCCTATATGAATCTCAACCAGCTTTCGCTCAGCTATCAGGCGATACTCTCCAGTGTCACGAAGGTCAACAGTCTGACTCTGCTCAATTATATGAATTGAATCTTCTGAAAAATTTGCTGCTCGAACAACATCTGCAGCGGCAGGGTCAAAATTTCACAGAAATTTTGGGGTACCCGCCGTGAAGCCGTTTGAGAGAAGTGAATTATTCAGAGGGTTCAATAAATCAGAACAGACCCGTTACAAACCATTGCGGGTTTTTGATCTGCCTATTTGGCAAATAAAAAAATATTTTTGCTATAATCGGATAAAAATCCGATAGAAGGTAAAACTATTTTAAGAACGATACTCTTCATCATCACTGCGCTTATTTTCATATTTATCGGCTTTGCCACATTCATGCCGGGGGCATCGGGAAAGATAGGCTCGGACATAGGGCTATACAACCGTGTCTTTTTCGGATATATTGCATTTATCTATCCCTTTTTGCTGATCGTACCTGCCTATTATGTCTATAAAGATCC
>JANTHT010000116.1 GCA_024762235.1 Sulfurospirillum sp. | reverse complement strand
ATCCTATGTCTCCTTTCAACACGTCGTATCGATATATCGATATTTTGTTGTCCATACAATATGATATTTGCAACCCCATACTGTATGCCCTCCACTTTTATACTCTTTCATTATCCGACAGTATACCATATCATCCCTGCCGCCTTAAAGGCGTGGGGTTTACGCATCCCCGATGCGGGACTCTAAAATCTATATCCCAGTCGTACAACCGTCATCGTATCTCTCTTTCCGTACCCTTCTGAGGGGGTGTTGTCGTAACGGTAGTTGTACTCCGTGACCAGATGCATCTTTTTACTCACTTCGACACGCAAACCGACGAGTGCGTTGAGCTCGTAATCTTTCTGCATCTGTGCGAAGTTCTCTCTGGCACCTGCCTGCAGGTAGAGCGTGCTGTCGTTTCGTACCTTGCGACGGTACTCGATATATTCGTTGAGCGATGCATAGTTACGCTCTCCGCCGCTGCTGTAGGCTTCGTAGTTGATCGCCGGTCCGGCTTTGAGCAGGAAGCTGACGTGCTCGCTCCTGTAGAGTATCTTACCCACGCCGATACTCATGTCCACTTTGGCGTCGAAATTTTGAAAGCTGTTTCTGAGCCATCCCAGACTGAGATAACTGAGCCACTTGTGCGGGAGCGGCTGCATGGCGTTAAAGAGTGCTTTGTACTCTTCGGCGCTGCGCTTGCCGTTGTCCCTGAAGAGAAAGGCACTCGCTTCCAATGTATAGCGCATCGGTGCGAAAGAGCGTAGCTGCACCATATGTGCGAGGGTATATTTTGCATTGAGCGATGTGGTCCGTGTATTGCCGCCGGTGTCTGAAAACCCCGCTTCGATGCTCTGCAGCGGTTTGGTGAGCAGATGGCCGCGTGCATCTTTCGTCGGATCGTAACGCCCGGCTATATCATCTGTGGAGAGGAATTTCATCGTATCGATCTCGATATCGGAGATCTTTTGTATCTCTTCGGCGACAAGCGATGGGCAGATGAGCAGTGAAAGTAAAATGAGGGGTACTCTGTATCTCAACATATCTCCTCTCTGGAATGTGGAGTATAGTATAGCTGTTTAGGCATTATGTAAAAAGAAAAAGGGGAAATTTCCGGAGGCAGATCCTCCGGAATATTTTAGTAGTAGATTATTCGCTGACAGCGACAGTTTTGGGATCACTCTCCCAGATACCATGTTTTGTACAGTAGCTCTGTGCAACCAGTGTCATCTTCTTACCGGTTGGTACGACGTTGAAAGTTACCTCAGTCTGACCGCAAGCGTTACCGAGTGTACCTGGCAGGAAGTCTGCACGTGCAAGCAGTGTGTCACCGTTGAAAAGTGAAAGATTTGCGATAAAGTGGTCGAAATCGTCCGGATGGCAGTACTCGTTACCCACTTTGACTGTTACGGGAAATTTTTCTCCGGCTTTCGCTTCGTCCGCACAGTGGATAAATGGTGAGTGTCTGTCGATATAATCTTTTTTCGCTTCTCTCTCGACGGTATCGATGTCTACATATTTGTTGATTTTTGGCATTTTTTCTCCTTGAATTTTGTGTTTACGTCCGGTAGTATAACCGAACGATCTTTAAAAGAGGATAAATATTATCCTTTTTTAGGCAAATGTTACATCTGCGACGTTGTGCCGGAGTCCCAGCTTCTCCGGTGCGATACCCAGTGCAAGGCCAACCATCTGCGGCAAGTGCAACACGGGAATCTCGACATCACGCCCCATCTCTTTGGAGATATTGTGCTGCTGCACATCCATCCTGAGGTGACACAGCGGGCAAGGCGTGACGATCGACTCGGCACCGTTGTCTATGGCATCGAGCATCGCGTTACCGGCGAGGCGGTTGGCGGTTTTGGGAGCCTGCAACTCTACATGAAAACCGCAGCATTTGTTTTTGTGCTCGTATTCGACATTTTTACCGCCCAGTGCCTGGATAAGTCTGTCGATAGAGTCCGGTGCGTAGGGGTTTTCGCCGCCGTTGCTCTTTTGCTGCAGATGGCTCGGGCGTATGTTGTGACATCCGTAAAATGCTGCGATCTGCATATCTGTCAATGGTTTGGTCACCTTTTCGGCGATGGCATCGAGTCCCAGATCGTCTACCAGCGCGTAGAGGAAATGTTTCACTTCACTCGTACCCTGATACGTCAATCCTACCTCATCAAGGCGTTCGTTGACGGCTGCTTTGAGTTCCGGATTGCTGTCGAGGCGGTCTTTGGTCATGCCGGTGTTGAGCTGGCAGGTATTGCAGATGGTCACCATCGTCAGGCCATGTTTCTCCGCATAGCAGATATTTCTGGCATTCAGCGTCAGTGAGAGCATGTCGTCAAAATCCTGCAGGTGACTCGCACCGCAGCATGACGCCTCGTCGAGCAGTACCAGTTCGATGTCCAGCGCTTCGGCGATAGCCAGAGTCGATTGCAATAGTTCGGGTGTGCTCTCTCTTGCCGTACATCCCGTATAGAGTGCATATTTGAGTTTAGACATATCATTTCCCCTTGAACTTCGCTGTGGAAGCTGATTTTACAAGTTTTTGGATTTCGTCCAGATTTTTGGATTTCGGCATATTCCACGGCATGACGATTTTGCCTTTTTTGTACATCGCGATCGCTTCCGGTACATGTTTGAGCACACCGATCAGACCTTCGGAGTATTTCACCAGTTCACCCTCATCGAGTAAACCATGTTTGCGGATGGACCATTTGAATCCCACCGCATGGCGTACCGCGACATTGTCTTTGGCCATATCCTCTTCAAAGGTCTGCAGATGCAGTTTGGTGATCTTGCCGATCGGATCGAGCTCTTTTGGGCACGCTTCGGCACATTCGAAACACTTCACGCAGTCCCAGATACCCGGCCCGATCTGATTGACCGTCTCGAGGCGATCATGTGTGGCATGGTCTCTGACATCGGCGTTGAAACGCCAGGTGAGCGCAAGTGCAGCAGGTCCGAGGTAGTCTTCATTGGCATCGACGGCGGGGCATGCATAGTAACAGTTGCCGCACTGTATGCAGTAGTCCGCTTCGTCTATCTTCTCGGCCAGCTCGGGCTTGACGATATGTTCACTTTCGGGATGCTCTTCGATGAGCCCTTCCAGCCAGGGATTGACGCTGTTGTATTTGCTCCAGAAATCTTTTTTGTCAATCACCATATCTTTGATCGCGCGCTCTTTGTTCTGTGGCTCTATGGTCAACTCTTCACCGAAGATCTCCACCAGGTCCCCGACCCTGTCTTTACATGCGAGTGTCGCTCTGCCGTTCACTTTTACGGCGCAGGAGCCGCAGATACCGTGACGGCAGCTTCTGCGGTAACTGAACGATCCGTCATGCTCCCACTTGATGCGGTTGAGCACATCCAAAACGACCTCTCCGGGTCCGACTTCCATCTCGATCTTGTCATAGTGGGGCAGATAGTCGGTCTCACTGTTAAATCTGAAAACGTTAAACAATAATTTCTTTTTCTCTTCTTTTACCATCGCTTCTTCCTAGTATGTACGTTCCTGGGGTTCGAATCTTCCCAGAACCACATCTGCGTATTCGAGCCTGATGCCACCGCGTTTGCCCATGTATGCATAGGTATGCTTGAGGAACTTTTTGTCGTCCCGCTTCGTGTAGTCGTTTCGGTAGTGCGCACCGCGACTCTCTTTTCTCGCCAGTGCACCCTCGACGATGAACGACGCATAGTCGAGCATGTGTCCCAGTTCGATCGCTTCCTGCAGATCGGTGTTGTAAACGCTGCTTTTGTCGTCTATGCGGATATTTTTATATCTGTTATGGAGCTCTTTGAGGATCTCTTTCTGTTTTTTGAGGGATTCTTCCGTTCTGAAAACACCGGCATTTTCCGTCATGGAAGATTGCAACTCGGTTCTGATCTCGGGCACGCGCTCCATCCCGTTGTTGCGGATGATCGTCTCGATCTCGCTGACCGCGTTCTCCGCATCGCTCTCCTCGACAGGATGCAGTTCCAGATTTTCCAGATCTTCCGCCATAGAGAGGCCTACATGACGACCGTAGAGGAGTGCCTCCAGTACCGAGTTGGCACCCAGACGGTTGGCACCGTGTACACTGACGCACGAACACTCGCCCGCCGCGTAGAAACCGCTCACCGTCTCTGCAGGCGACTTTTTCACTTTGCCGTCGATCGTCACAGGGATACCGCCCATGGAGTAGTGTGCAGTCGCAGCGATCATGATAGGCTCTTTGATCATATCCAGCCCGAGGAAAGTAAGTGCCAGATCGCGAAGCTCGGGCAATCGCTCCATGATCTTCTCTTTTCCAAGATGCGTCAGGTCGAGATAGACCGCATCTTTGTTCGGTCCCACACCGCGCCCTTCAAGAATCTCCAGCGTGATGGAACGGCTGACGAGGTCACGGGGTGCGAGTTCCATCTTGTCGGGAGCGTACTTCTCCATGAAGCGCTCTCCGTTGGCATTGAGCAGCTTACCGCCCTCACCGCGCGCCGCCTCACTCATGAGGATACCGGTACCGGCAAGTCCCGTCGGGTGAAACTGCACAAACTCCATATCTTCGAGGGGGAGACCGTGACGCGCTACGATAGAGAGCGCATCTCCCGTGTTGGCATGGGCGTTGGAGTTGATCTTGTAGGCCCGGCCGTAACCTCCGGTGGCGAACATGACCGCTTTGGCGTTGAAGATGGCCGGTTTGGTGGTTTTGATGTCATAAGCGACGACACCCTTGACTCTGCCGTGCAATTCATCGTAGATGATGTCTGAGACATACCACTCATCTTTAAATTCGACATCGAGTCTGTTGGCCTGCTCGAAGATGGTTTGCAGGAGTGTCAGGCCGGTTCTGTCTTTTGCGAAACAGGCTCTGGGGTGAGACTGCCCGCCGAAGGGACGCTGTGCGATCCTTCCCTCTTCGGTACGGCTGAAGACAGCGCCCATCTGCTCTGCCCATCGCACTGCATCCGGCGCTGTACTGCAGAGGAACTCCACTGCATCCTGATCCGCCAGATAGTCGCTTCCTTTGATGGTGTCAAACATGTGAAGGTCCACGCTGTCGGTTTCGGCCAGTGCAGCGTTGATACCGCCCTGCGCAGCGCCGGAATGACTTCTGAGCGGATGCAGCTTCGTCAGAACCACCACATTTTTGCCCTGTTTTTTGAGCTCTCTAGCCGCTGCAAGTCCCGCAAGTCCCGCACCAACGACTACAGCATCGTAAGTATGAATCGGTATACCCATTAAGCCGTCCTTTGAATAGAAATTGGTGATATTGTATTCAAAGGGAGCTAAAAATATACAAAAAGTGACACGCCATCACCTGAGATGGAAAAGTTTGTTACATTCTGTAAGTAAAAATAAGAAATAGTTATATATTTCTCAGGCTTTCGCTACGTTCAGGATATCGCCGTTTTTCTCTTTCAATTCCATCAGCATGCCGTTCGCCTGCAGAAAAAGCGCATAGGCTTCTATCCCTTCCCTCAGCAGCGGCAGATACTTCTCGTGTGTCGCCCATACACGCCTGGCGGCATCATATCTTCCCAGACGTATCAACTCGAACGCCGTCGCGCCGTTGATGAACCCCTTGCAGAGATTTTTGAGCGGGTGGTCTGTACGGCGTATGGTGTGCCAGTAAGCCTCCATATCTTCATGCGCATCATAGTAGCGCGCCTCTTCGAGATCTCTGATAAAGATCTGCAATACCTCTTCCAATGTCATAACGCTTTCCCCTTCCCTCTTTTTCGTAGATATATGGGCACCTCTGAAAACCCTGGTGATTCATAATGGGCTTAGAAGGGGTGAGATTTGCAAAGAGATTTTCGAAATCCTGACCGTAGCCAAGATGAGGAAATATCTTTGCAAAGATCGCCCCCTTATAAGCCCACCCTGCGGGCATCACAAGCTTTGCCTTATGCTTCGTTGTTTACTTTTCCATTAGCTACGGCTAGTCCTGCAAGTAAACGCCTCGCCTAAGACAAAGCTTGTGATGTTTTGAACAATCAGGGTTTTTAGAGGTGCCCATATGTTATACTAATTTTATGCAAGATAAAGAATCCTATTTCATCAATCTATTTCCGGATGCCCATATCGGCGACGATGGTGCGGTCATCGGTAACACTGTTTACTCCAAAGATCTCTTTTGTGAAGATATCCACTTCAAAAGAGCATGGATGTCGCTTGAGCAGGTCGCATACAAAAGCATGCTG
>JANTHT010000115.1 GCA_024762235.1 Sulfurospirillum sp. | reverse complement strand
AAACGCATGATGATTGTCGTACATGTACGTGAGCATTTTTTCCCATGCTTTATAGGCTGCTTCTCCATATTCTCCATGCTCCCGGACACAGAGTATCTGCTTCTCTTCCATAGTGATTATCTCAGGGATTCCCTCAAGCTTCTCTCGTGCTTTCTGCAGGTTTTCTTTCCGCATTCTGCGATATTCTGACGGAGAGCACCCAAAAGTCTGTTTAAAAACCTTATTGAAACTACTCGGTGTCTCATATCCGGTCTCGAGTCCCACATCTGTAACAGGCATCTTGAGATTCAAAAGCTGCTTCACACTCTGGGCAAGTCTGAGACGTTTTATCATCGTTGCAATATTTTCTCCGGTTGCCTGTTTAAAGATACGGGAAAAATGGTATGGACTATAACCGGCTACTTTGGCTAATTTTTCAATATTCATCGTTTCATTGAGACTAGATTCAATATATTTTATTGTCTTTTCTATAGAAATATTTTGGGAAGATGTCATATTGCCCTCCTTAAAATAGGTGATCAGGCATAAAAGAGCAAGAATGGAAAAGCGAAAAAACTTTTTATGCATTATAATTTGTTATGTATGAAAAAACATTTAAATAAAGGATCTACCATGAAAGTTCACATAGGAACAGTTTTATTTTTGACAACTCTTGCTGTTACTTCTTTATCTGCATTTGACAGTAAAAGAGAGGGATTTATGATTAGTGTGGGGGCTGGCGTCGCCGGAACACATTCAAATTTTAAAAAGGCGTATGATGGCTGGGACACCGGGAAAGAGTTTGAAATCGGTTTAGCCACCTCATTTAAAATCGGATATGGTTTTACTGAGCAGTTGTCACTCTATGTGATGCGCAACTCCTCTTTTGTATTTGGGTATGACAATGATCCAAAAGAGGATACTTACGGAAATTGTCTCACTGGAATCGGCATGAACTACTATCTTACACCTCAGAGTACGACTTATCTCATCGCCGCTGCGGGCATGGGACAGTTTTCAAAGCTCTCAGAGAGTGATTCAAAATCTGACAAAGGGAAAGCGCTATTGCTGGGAATGGGATACGAAATCTATCCTCATGTCAATTTGGAAGGAACTTATCTGGCAACACGCATAGACGATGATGCAAAGATCAACAGTGATTCTTTCCAGATAACAGTCAATTACTATTGGTATTGATTATGTGTTAATGATCAAATAATTTATAATAAAGGAAATAAGATGCAAAATTTCAAAAAAATGGTACAAATACTCTGTGTTAGCGTACTCGTAATGACAGGCTGTGGTTCAGAGAGCAGCACTGACAAATCCCAGCCGCCCACAGGTGTAGCAGGTGACGGTACTATCGGTGATGTAGTCTCTTTTTATAAAGAGAAATATGCCCTGCCGGCGATAGCAGTTATTACAGTAAAAGATGATCAGACGGTTGAAAAGTCGGGCAAAGGTTTACGTCGTATGGAAGATAGCGTGCCGGTTTCAGAGCAAGAATACTGGGGAATAGGCTCAATAACAAAATCCATGACCGCAACACTCACTGCGGCGATAATAGACTCGGGTATATTGAACTGGGATACAACACTCGCGGAAATATTCCCTGAATTTGACGGAATGCAAGAACGATATCGAAGTATCACTGTTTCAGAGCTATTGTCGCATAGTGCAGGATTACCGCAAGATGATGATGAAGTATGGGCTCCGTTTGTACAGAGCGACACACCGCTGAGCGAACAGCGGTACGCTTTGACTGAAGAAGTTCTGAAACATGCAAGTGATCAACAGCGGGGTAAATTTCTTTACAGCAATATCAATTATGTGGTAGTTGCCGCCATATTGGAAAAGTTAACTTCAAAATCTTTTGAAGAGTTGATACGTACCAGGCTTTTTGAACCCTTAGGCATGCACCATTCACGCGTAGCTGTTTCAGGTCAGCGAAACAGTGTCTGGGGGCATAAATATCACAATGGCCAATGGGTTTCTGTAGATCCGGGTATTGATGATGTCGATAATGCTGCCATCGTTGCACCTGCAGGAAGTCGAACATTTATGACGCTTGACGATATGGGAATATATCTCTCGGCTCATCTTCGGGCAATGCATGGCAATACCACCCTTATGGCACTTCAAAACTTCAGGAAACTACATACAAAAGTTGTGGATGCAGATGAGGATCTGGGATATGCTATGGGGTGGTTTACCGAAGGTACATACGGTCTGCAGCATAGTGGCAGCGATAATCGCTGGCTGGCATTGAGCTTTATCAATTCCGATACCGGATTTGCCTATTTTGTTGTGATCAATGCCTATAAAGTGGGAATTGAACAGGTGGTTTTTGAGATGTTGCAAGCTTTGATCAAACGAACAGATGTTTTGTCCGGAGAATAGACCATGCAAAAACTACAATATCGACTTCTATTGTCAGGGCTTGCCATATTGGCGCTATACCATATCGTTGTACTGCTTGGAGGTATTGGATTTGAAAACGTATGGGGTGGCAAAATCACGCAAAAATCTATGATGATACGACTCGAAACAATATCGCTTGGTATCGTCATTGCCTCTATGATTATTGTATGGCAAAGTGCCATTGGTAACCATAGATTATGGGTACGTGTGGGCGTCTGGATCGTTTCGGCACTCTTTTTTTTGAGTGCCTTTGCCAATCTCTTTGCCCAAAACTGGATAGAGAAAATTGTCTCCGTACCCCTGGCATTGGGTATAGGTGTGCTTGCATGCCGCGTGGCTTTAAAGTCCAAAGATAACTATAAAAAGGAATTGTCATGAGAAAAGATGCACATTACATCGTACCGGTATTATTGGTTATTTCAGCGTTACTCCTGAGTTCACTGATCCCGGGAGGACCGATTGAGAATCGTGATTTCTCCCGTATCGACCCGTCCATACTGTTGAGTTTCAATATATTCTTAACCATTTTGGGACTCGGATCATTCATATTGGCCATCTATACACTCAAAATGCATCGCTGGGCTTATCTGCTAGCCTTTGTTGCAGGTATGTCCTACTTTACTGTTTATGCTATAGATCTTTATGAGATTTTTCCAAAATCACCCACAGAGATGTCCGCTACACTACTGGCAGTTGAAATGACAGGTGCTATCGTCGCACTGCCTCTGATCTATTGCAGTTATACCGGACTCTTTGAAAAAGAGCAAACAGAAGATCAGATTCCAGTGATAAAACAAAACAGATGGGGTATTGTCACAATACTGGTTCTGGGTACCGGAATCATACTCTTTTCAACCTATTCTGCAATGAATCCATAACACAAGAGGAGCAAAACATGGTTTGCTCCTTTTTACAAGACGATGCGCCGTTCCCCTATCTCCTCTGCCTCCTCTTTGCTATGCGTCACATAGACCAGTGTAAAACCGAACAGTGCATGCAACCGAACGATCTCTTGTCTCAACCTGCTGTTTAGCTCCGGGTCGAGGCTGGAGAGGGGTTCGTCCATCAGCAGGAGTTTGGGTGAGAGGGCGAGTGCTCTGGCGAGGGCGACACGCTGCTGCTGCCCGCCGGAGAGCTGGTCGATACGGCGTTTTTCATACCCTTCGAGACCGACGACCTGGAGCATCTCCTCCACTTTTTTCCGCCTCTCTTTTCGGGGGACTTTACGGATTTTGAGTCCAAAGGCGATATTTTCTCCGACATTCATGTGCGGCCAGAGGGCGAGATCCTGAAAGACCATGCCGATCTCCCGTCGATGGGGCGGTACGAGGATTTTCCCCTCTTCTGCGACGACTTTCCCGTCGATCATGATGCGCCCCCTCTCAGGTACGGTAAATCCGGCGATAAGCCGCAATATGGTCGTTTTACCGCTCCCCGACCTGCCGAGGATCACCAGCCGCTCCCCTCCGGCGATTTTCAGGTTGAAATCTTTTAAAATCTCTTTCCCGTCATAGGAGAGTGTGACATTTGCAAGCTCAACCATGCCGTACCTTTCTCGCCATACCCCAGATGCCGAGCGGCAACAGCACCATTGCCGTCATGAAGAGGCAGAGCGCGGCGATAATCTTCGGGTCGCCGTTTGCCATCTGTGTCATCGTATAGACCGGCAGGGTTTCGTGACCCGGCGGATAGACGAGCATCGTGAGCGTCGTTTCGCGAAGGGAGAAGATCAGCCCGATCATCCAGACGACAAAGAGCACTTTAGCCGAGAGCGGCACGAGGATGTAACGAAACACCTGCCATCCGTTCGCCCCGGCGATCTGTGCCGCTTCGATCTGCGAACGGGATATCTGCGAAAGCCCGGTCTGGGAAATCTTCGTCGTGACGGCGAGGTACTTGCCCACATAACCGAAGAGGATGATCAGCGGCGTCGTATAGATGAAATTGGTAGCGGGTCTGTTCCAGAAGAGGATCAGCGCGATGCCGATGACCGTGGCGGGCAGCGCGAAGAGAAAGATCAGCGAAGCGTCGTAAGCGCGTGCTCCGGGTAGATGCTCTGCGATCAGATAACCGCTGACAAACCCCAGCACCATCAGCAGCGTCGCGGCGATCGTGCCGTAGAGATAGCTACGCAGCATCGGTGCCTGCGCTTTGATAAAGGCGTCATGCAGCACCTGCCACTCCGCCGACTGGTAAAGCAGTGCCAGAAACGGCAACAGGGTCACTACCGTCACGAACGACAGTAGCAGTGCGATAAGCAGCGGTTGGTATCTGTGCACATCGATCCTTTCCACTTCATGCAAAGCGGTAAAGTGAAAAATCCGTTTGTGTACCAGAATCTGTTCCGCGACCAGAACGATCAACGCCACCCCCACCATCGGCACGGCAAGCGCCGTTGCGGTTCTGAAGTCGTAAAAAGCGCTGAAGTAAGTGAAACTCTCCAGTGCGAAGACGTCGTAGCGCAGGAAGTTCGCCACGCTCTGCTCCCCGAATGCGAGGATAAAGACCAGCAAAAAAGAGAGTACGATCGCCGGAAAAATCAGCGGCAGTGTGATGTAACGCAACACACCCGGCCAGCTTGTCACGATCCTGCCCGCCTCTTCCAGCCGGGGATCGATCTGCCTGAGAAAGAGGATCGTCAGCAGCAGCGGGATCGGCAGATAGAGACAAAAGAGGACCCAGAATGTCCCCCAAAAACCAAAGAGCAGACTTCCCCAGTACCCTTCCCTTCCCAGCAGATCGAACCATCCGAGTGCCAGGATATAGGGCGGTATCAGCAGCGGTAACGTCAGCAGCACCAGAAAGAGTGTGCGTAAAGGGAGCTTCACTTTGCCAAGCACGATTCCCAGCCCCACACCCGCAACCGTACTTGCCGTCGCGACAGAAGCTGCAAGCAGCAGGGAATTTCGTAAACTTGTGAAAGCGCCGCTTTGCCAGAGTTTGTGATAGAGTGAGAGATCGACTGTTCCGTTGCTGACAAGCGCCTCCCGGATCATCGAAAGCACCGGGAAAAGTACCGTGATACCTACCAGTGTCACCGTAACAATCAGCAGTAGAAAACGACCGTACATATCACTTCTGCACCAGCCACTGCTTCAGCCAGGGCTGAATCTGCACCAGTTTTTCTGCGACTTCGGCGTAATCGACCTGCATCACTTTGATCTTTTCGATCGGTTTGAGCCCTTCGGGCATCGGCACGCCCTTGTGCAGCGGGATCTGCGCGCACCCGGCAAAAGCGAGCTTCTCTTCCGTCTTTTTGGAGAGGAGATAGTCGATCAGCTTTTTCGCCGCTTCAGGATGGGGCGCTCCGCGGATCAGCATGACAGCGTTGGGTACGACAAAGGCACCGATCTGCTCTTTCCCCTGATCGGGATAGACGAAGCTGATCGGCGCCTTCTGTTTCAGCCGGCTCATCGCGTCGTCACTGTCCACCAGCGAAAAATCGTACGATCCCGACGCGACAAAATCAGCACTCTCTCCGTTGCTGGTGGAGAGGACGATCTCGTTTGCCTTGAGTGCATTCATGAAAGCTTCGGCTTTGGCATCTCCCAGTACGGTAAAGAGCGCCGCCACATGCGACGTGGTCGTGCCGAAAAGCGGATTGGCGATCACCCCTTTGCTTTTGAAGGCGGGATTGGCATAGTCGAAAACCGATGCCGGTTTTTTCGTGGCTTTCTCATTGACGACAAAGAGCCGCACCCTGGCGGAGAAACCTGTCCAGTAGTACTCTTTTTGTACAAAGACAGCAGGGATCCCCTC
>JANTHT010000114.1 GCA_024762235.1 Sulfurospirillum sp. | reverse complement strand
CACGTGCGAAGATCGACGCGCTCAGACAGAAACTCAGAGCGCTGGAAAACAATCTCAGCTATGCGCAGATCAGGGCGGTGACCGACGGTGTCGTCTCCAAAACATTCGTCTCCGAAGGGGCGATGGCGATGCCGGGCAAACCGCTGCTCCGGATCGCCGCACAGGGCAAGACGAACTATCTGCTGGTGCGTCTGCCCGGTTCCGTGCCTATCAAAGGGCTGATGTTCAGAGGCAAGCGTTACAATGCCGAAGCGCTCGGCAGCAGTTTCAACGGATTGCTCGAGTATAAAGTCTATGTTGACGATCCTGCACTCACCAGCGGTGACAGAGTCGAAGCGAGCGTCATCGTCTACGAAGGGGAGGGGATCAAACTGCCTTTTGACACGATTCTCGATCGTGACGGTAAGAGTTACGTACTCAGGGTAACGGGTAACAGAGCAGAGCCTGAAGCGGTGCATGTCGTCCAAAGCGGTGAAGAGGGTGTCGTGATCCGGGAGGATCTTTCGGGACAGAAACTCGTACTCGCCAAACCGGATATACTTCTCAGGCTCACAAGCGGTTACGCACTGCAGATCAAGGAGTAGACGATGTTCGAATTTTTCTACAAGCGCCCCTATATGCTCTATGCGCTGATAGCGGGCTTTTTCATCATGGGTATCGTCGCACTGGTGACACTGCCCAAAAATCTCTTTCCCGACGCCAACCCGCCGGAAGTGATCGTCATCACCAAAGTGCCCGGTGCGACGGCGCAGGTCGCGGCAAATAGCGTCTCCAGGCCGATCGAGCAGGAGATTTCGCGTCTTGGAATGGTGACCGATGTCAGTTCCGTCAATGTCGCCAACTTCTCCATCGTCAAAGCGGATTTCGACTACAAAAAGGGGCTCAATGCCGCGGCGGTCGATGTGGCGAACGCCCTCTCCATCGCCAGGGCGAGACTCCCGGAAAATGCCAATCCCGCGATCTACACTGCAGGTGACTTTACCCTGCCGGTCGATGTCATATCGCTCAGCCCCAAAAACAGTGCCATTTCACTCAGCGATATCCGAAAAATCGCGGACAGTTTCATCAAGCCCGATCTGCTCAGCAACCCGGAGATCGGAAATGTCGAAGTCTTCGGAGGGTACAACAGCGCGATCGACATAGCGGTCGATCCTTTCAAAGCCAAAAAGTACAATATCAACTTCGACACGATCGTCAAAGCGCTCAAAACCCTCAACCGTGACATGCCGATCGGTTTCGTCAAGGGGAAAGGGGACTTCTATACGATCACTTTCTACGGTGAAAAGGACAACATAGAGAAGCTCAGACAGCTCCCCGTCCTGCCAAATGTCAAACTTCAGGATTTTGCCGATGTGAGCTGGAGTTATCAGAAGCGCACCAGCGGCTATCAGGGTAACGGGAAAGACGCGATCGCCCTCTCCATCCAGAGGGCTCCCGGCGGAAGCGTGCTCGATGTCAGCAAAGCGGCACGTGCGGCGATGCAGAGACTCGAAAAAGAGTATCCCAACATCAGGTTCGAAATCTCCGATACCCAGCGCGACCTGATTGAACAGGCCAACACCAACATGCTTGAAGCGCTGCGTGATGCGATCATCTACACCCTGCTGGTCATCATGATCTTTCTGGGAAATTTCCGTGCGATTATCGCGGCCGGTCTCTCCATCCCGATGGTATTTTTCGCGACGATGGCGATCATCTGGATGACGGGCGGCGGGCTGAATATCGTTATCTATACCGCGATTATCCTGGCGCTGGGGATGCTCACTGACGATGCCGTCGTGGTGCTTGAAAATATCGAGCGCCACCTCACTGAAGAGCATGAAGATTTGCAAACGGCGATCTATAAAGGTACCAAAGAGGTTCTCAGCCCTGTATTTGCCGGTACGATCGCGACGATCGCGATCCTCTTCCCGCTGATGTTTGTGGGCGGTTTCCCGCAAAAGATCTTTCAGCCGCTGATCGAGACGCTGATCATCGCACTGCTGGTGAGTTACTTCCTCTCCGTGACCTTCATACCGCTGCTTTCGGCGTGGCTCTACAGGAACGGTACCGGAAAGACGAAGATCGAGATGCTGTTCGAAAAACTCTATCAGAACACCATCGGAAGGCTGGTTTCACCTTATGTGGGGATCATCAGATTTTCCAACGGCAAATGGTGGGCGCTTCGCCGCATGTTGTTGACTGCCGGGGTCCTGGTGGTGCTGCTACTGAGTCTGAAAAACATCATGCCGCTTATCGGTAAAGATGCGATGCCGCCGATGGATACGGGTATCATCAAAGCGCAGATCGCTTTCAGCGCCAACGAAAGCGTCGACAGTGCCCAGAAGAAGCTCGAACCTCTGCTCAAATGGCTCCATGCGCAGCCGTGGGTGGTGCGCAGCTCCGTCGCATTCGGCAGTGAAGCGGGCGTGCTGAGTCTGGGCAGCGGAAATCTCCCTTCAGAGGCGACCATCACGATCAACGCTGTCAACCGTTTCGTGCGCAAGAAGAGCATCTGGCAGCTGGAAGATATCATCCGTGACAAAATCGCCCGTCTGGAGGGTGTGAAACGCGACGATGTTTTCGACTTCGGTGCGACGGCACTCTCTTCCATCAAGGCGACACTCGATGTACGTCTGCAGTCACCGGTACCGGACAACCTGCCCGATGCGTCACACAAAGTGGCGAAAGCGATCCAGTCGGTCAAAGGTCTGACCTCTGTGAGTACCGGCTGGGACAAGGATTTTATGGAGATCGAACTCGATATCGACGAGAACAAGGCACTCAGCTACGGTATCACACCTTATCAGATCATCATGCAGATACCTCTGCGCGGTCAGGTCGTGGGGCTCAACTCCGATCTCTCCTCCATGAATGCACAGTATGTCAGGCTCTATCTCAAAGGCAAATTCTCGCAAAATATCGAGACACTGAGACTGTTGCCGATCACGACGAAGTTCGGTGAAGTACCGCTGGCACAGCTGGCGAAAGTGAAGCGTCACCTGACATTTGCGAAACTCGAGCGTGACAAGATGCTCTATGCACTCGATGTCAACGGCTACCGTGCCAAACGCCCCGTCACACACATCACCGACGATGCAGTCGCCGCACTCAAAGATGCCAACCTGACCGATATCAAAATGTCACAGACGGGCGATATCGCGCAGATTCATGACAGTTTCAAACGTATGCTCAAGGCGATCGGCCTGGGTGTCATCGTCCTGATCATGACGCTCATCGCGATCTACCGTTCGGTACGGCTCGCGTTGATCATGATCCTCGTGTTGCCGCTCTCCATGATCGGTGCGGCATGGGGTATGCTGCTCTTCGGCAAGCCGAGTTGTATGCCGAGTCTGCTGGGTATCCTGCTGCTCTTTGGTATCATCATCAAAAATGCGGTCCTGCTGATCGACTTTTACCAGAACTATCGCGAGAGCGGCGAAACGCCGTTTGAGAGTGCGATCGAGTCGGTGCGCGTCCGTTTCCGCCCTGTCATGATGACGGCATTTGGTACGATTGCGGGTATGATCCCCATCGCACTGGAGCAGGCGGTTGGGCTGGAGCGTCTGAGTCCGCTCGCGGATGTCGCCATCGGCGGTCTTCTGATCGGTACACTGCTGACACTGGTCTATGTACCGCTCTATGCCTATGCGACAGACCCGAAAAACAGAAAGACCAATCCGATAGAAAAGATCGAAGAGGTGATAGAGTCGTAACATTAATAATATTAAGTAGTGAACATAGTACAGGAATTTAATTTATTTTAAATTATGTCGATTTTAGATAACATTACAGAGGATTTATATAGAAATAAATTATATCTTAGGAACAGGCCATGACAGCGATACTCGACTCCCTTCTGGAACAGAAGATCATGAACGCGACCGAAGACATGATCGTCTTTATCGACAGGGAGTACCGGTATCGCTTCGCCAACGACGCTTACTATGCCTTTCACGGGATCGAATCTTCCCATCTGCTGGGAAAAGAGATCTCCGGGATCGTGGGCGAAGAGAACTTCCGAAAATTCAAACCGCTTCTCGACCGTGCGATGCGCGGTGAAGCGTTCACCAAAAAAGATACTTTCGAACTCCCCGACGGTACGCAGCGTTTCGAAGAGGGGCGCTTTGCACCGCTGAGAGACAACGCAGGTGAGATCATCGGCGCCACCGTCACGATCCGGGAGATCACCGAACAGGAGCTGGCGATCGCTCGTGCGGAGGAGGAGAGCCGGCGTGCGGCGCACTATCTCGAGATCGTCGGTGTGATCATGGTCTCGCTTGACAAAAACGCCAGAGTGACGCTGATCAACAAAAAAGGCTCCGAAATACTCGGTTACAGTGAAGCGGAGTTGCAGGGCAGGAACTGGATCGATACCTGTATCCCCGGGGAGATCAGGGAGGAGGTGCACCATGTTTTCAGGGAAGTGATCGCCGGTAAGATCCACTATCCGCACTATCATGAAAACGAGGTCGTGACCAAAAGCGGGGAGCGCAGACTGATCGCCTGGCACAATGTCCTGCTCAGAGAGAAGAGTGGTGAGATCATCGGTACGCTCTCTTCGGGTGAAGATATCACCGACAGGAGACGTCAGGAGGAGAAGCTGCGGCAGTTTGCAGCGATCGTGGAAAACACCACCGAAGGGGCGATCATTACCGATGCGCAAAATCGTATCATCGCGCTCAATCCCGCCTTTCTGAAGATCACAGGATACAGCGAAGCGGAGGTGCTGGGCAAAACCCCCGCATTTGCCAGGTCGGGCATCCATTCCGAAGATTTCTACCGGCAGATGTGGGCGTCGATCGAAACTACCGGAAAGTGGAGCGGCGAGATCTGGAACCGCCGCAAAGACGGCAGCAACTATCCGCTCCACCTGAGCATCAGCACGATATACGATGCAGAGGGAAAGGTAGTCAACTACATCGGCGTCTTCACCGATCTGAGCCTGCTTCGGGCCTCGGAAGAGCAGCGTGCGCACCAGGCGCTGCATGATGCCCTGACAGATATACCCAACCGTCTCCACTTCGCCACCAGGCTGCGGCATGCCGTAGAGGGCGCACAGCGTAACGGCAACAAAGTCGCACTCTATTGTCTCGATCTGGATGATTTCAAGATCATCAACGATACCTACGGACACGACATGGGTGACAGCATGCTGCTGGAGGTCGTGCAGCGCCTCGAGTCCGTCATCACAGAGTCCGAAACACTCGCACGCTTCAGCGGAGACTCTTTTGTGCTCTTTTCGGAGAGAAATCTCTCGGTCGCCGAAACAGCGCAGAAGGCGCAGCAGATCTTGCAGCTTTTCCAAAAACCCTTCGTCATAGAGGACCGTTCGCACTTCATCGGTGCGAGTATCGGTGTCTCGATCTTCCCCGACGACACCGACAGTGCAGACGAGTTGATCAAACTCGCGGATACCGCCATGCACCGTGCCAAGAGCCAGGGCAAAAACCAGTATACATTTTATACGCAGGAGCTTACCGAAGCGCTTTTTGAACGCATGATGATCGAAAACAGCATCCGGGAAGCGATCGCGACGGAGCAGTTCGAACTTCTCTATCAGCCGCAGGTTTCGCTGTCGGAGAGGAAGATCGTCGGGTTCGAGGCGCTGATACGCTGGAACCACAGTGCACTGGGAGTCATCTCGCCGCTGAAGTTCATCCCGGTCGCAGAGAAGAACAGACTCATCATCCCTCTGGGTGCCTGGATACTGCGCGAAGCGTGCACAGCAGCCAGAGCGTGGCATGAAAAGGGCCTCTTCGACGGCCGCATCTCGGTCAATGTCTCCGGTGTGCAGCTTGAAGACCCTGACTTCATGACGATCGTGCAGGAGACGCTGGCAAAGACAAAGCTCCCGCCTGCGATGCTCGAACTCGAGATCACGGAATCGGTGCTCATGAAAGATCCGCAGCGCTGGATCGCGGTGCTCGACGCACTCAGGGATCTGGGGATTTCGATCGCGATAGACGACTTCGGAACCGGATACTCTTCGCTCGCCTATCTGCGACATCTGCCGCTGAGCAAACTGAAGATCGACAAGTCGTTCATCGATGACATCCCCGTACAGAGCGATGCCTGCGCCATCGCCAAAACGGTCGTGGCGCTGGCGGAGAGTCTGGGCTTTTCGACACTGGCGGAGGGTGTGGAGAGGGAAGAGCAGCTCGCCTATCTCGAGTCTCTGGGGTGCGACGCGGTGCAGGGGTA
>JANTHT010000113.1 GCA_024762235.1 Sulfurospirillum sp. | reverse complement strand
ATTGGGCGGCGTCACCATTTTTTTGGGTAGACTAACAGCATGAAAGCGATTCATCAAAAACTCTACAGCTGGTACTCCCGGCATGGTCGGCACGATCTTCCGTGGCGCAACAGCAACGATCCCTACCATATCTATTTGAGTGAAGTGATGCTGCAGCAGACGCAGGTGCAGACAGTGCTGGAGCGCTACTATTTTCCCTTTCTGGAGAAGTTCCCGACACTGCAGGCACTGGCGGAGGCCTCTTTGGATGAGGTGCTGAAGATGTGGGAGGGACTGGGGTACTACACCCGTGCCGGAAATCTCCACAAAACCGCGCAATTGACAGCGCCTTCCCTGCCCGACAGTTATGAAGCGTTGCTGGCACTGCCCGGGATCGGGAAAAATACCGCTTCCGCGATTTGTGCCTTTGCGTACCGGCAGAAACGGGCTGTGATGGAGGCAAACGTTCGTCGTGTACTCTGCCGCATCTACGCACTTGACGAACCGAAAGAGACCGAGCTGATCGAAAAAGCGCATGCTTTGCTCGATGAAGCGCACCCCTTCGACTACAATCAGGCGATGATGGATCTGGGGGCGATGGTCTGCACGCCCAGGGATCCCGCATGTGATGTTTGTGCATTTGCTCCGATCTGCAGGGCATGTGCACTTGAGTGCTACGACTTTCCGGTCAAAAAACGACGCAGTGTGCCGCTGCGAAAGGAGATCGTCGTTGTGCAGATCTGCGAAGAGAAAATCGCTTTAAAGCAGAGAAGCGGGCGTTTTCTGCACGGACTCTGGGGATTTGCCGCTTCACAGGAGGCGAGAGGTGAGTATGTGGGGCGTGTGAGACATCAGTACACCCACTTCAAGCTGGAGAATGAAGTGTACGTGGCGTTTGGCAACGAAGTGTCATCGCAGATGTTCACACTTGACGAGATTCGCACACTTGCACTTTCGACGGTGGACAGGAAGATTCTGCAGTTGCTGGAGAGGGCAGGGTTCACCAGCCGTCTGTGATCTGGACGATCTGGTATCCCTCTTTCCATCTTTTTTTGATCAGGTTGTTGAGACGGCCCCATTTGCTGCTGAGATCGTATGCCTGAGCGGTATACCTCTGCGTTTTGGAGAAGGTACCGACCCACTGATCGAATCCAAAATGCAGATCGGTCAGATAGTACCCCTCTTTCCAGCGCTGGTCGAGGATTCGGTGGAACGCTTTCCATGTGCGTGTACTGTCGAGTTTCTGGGGTGTTTTGGCATCTTTGTCCAGAAAAGCGATCCAGCGCCCTTCATAGTAGCGTATAAAGGTGATTTTATACCCTTTTGCCCAGGCTTTGCGCACTTTTTTGCGCAGGTTGTCGTAGTAGTCGGCGGTGATATAGGTAGGATTTTTGATGTCGCTCCCTTTGGCAAAGACGCCGACATAGATATCGTCACCGTGTTCAAGGTCGATCAGCGCGTATCCCTGATCGAGTTTCTCTTTCAGTGCATTGCGAAAGTCTGCCCAGACACGTCTGGTGACATAGCTCTGGCTCTTGAAGCCGGTGTTTTTGGCGAAGAGTCCTACCCATTTGGTATATCCCTGCGCCACATCGATGAGATCGTATCCCTTTTTCCAGTGTTTGTCGATCTCGCGTGCGAGTTTGTACCATCTTTCGGTCACGACATACCCCTCCTGCGCGTAGGGCGCTCCTTTGGCGTAGGTAACGACCCATTTATGCCCTGCCTGCAGGAGAAGCGGCATCGCCACACTCATGATGAAAAGAAGAAAAGCTTTTTTCATCCTCTTCTCCTTCTACTTTTTGGCGGGCGTACAGAGCGCTTTGATATGCGTTGTGAAGCCGATGTCGACATCGTTCCAGGTTTTGCCCAGATGTTTGTCAAAGCACGCTTTGTTGATCGACTGCAGGGCTTTGGAAGCGCTGAAGTCGAAGAGATCGATCACACCGGATGCCGTGAGTATGCCATCTGAGTAACTGAAGCGCAACGGAACCTTTTTCGTGATACCATTCATCATGATCTCTGTCTGGATCGTTCCGGTTGCGGGGATGCCCTTCTTTTCGCTCGCCACAACGATATCGATGATTTTCGCCTCTATCGTATCACCTTTCATCTGATCAAAGAAGAAGCTGACGAGTTTGGCGTCACGCCCTTTGTTCTTTGAGTTGACGCTCTTTTCGTCGATCGTGACGGTCGCACCGGTCAGTAACGCTTTGAAGTCGCTCTCCTCTTTTTCGGGCGCGGTGTATCTGACGGTATCGAAGATGCCTCCCACTCCCACTTTCGCCGGTGTTTTGTAGGCTTTCCAGTCTACTGTGACAGCCCCTTCCTGTGTAAATGTGCAGTGCATTGCCGGTGCTGCTTCAGTCGCCATGAGCAGTGTTGATGTCAGAAGTGCAGATAGGATGATTTTATACATGATTCCCCCGATATATTTGAATTTTTTATAATTTAAAGTATATCGCGTTGTCTCTGAAGGGGAGATAAAGAGAAAGCGGCCGCGGGAAAGCCGCTTCCGGAAGATGTTTCCGGATCGCTGTTACTGTTGGCCGCCGAACATTTTGCCCAGGTTTTTCATCATCTCCTGCATCTGTTTCATCTGTTCGGGTGAGACCTGGGGTTGTGCAGGTGGGGTATGTGCCGCCGGTTTGGGGGAGCTTTTCTGTGCATCCTGCATCTGCTGCTGTATCATCTGGTCAAAGGTTTTGACAGGATAGTCGGGCAGTTTGAACTTCTCTTTTGGAATCGTTACATTGAACTTCGCTTTTGTCGCCACTTCGGTATGTTTGATTCCCATGACATTGGCTTCCGATTTGAGCGGTATGCCCTTGTAGAGCCAGATTTTACTCCCCATCAGTTCCCAGATTTCGCAGGGGTATCCGAGTACCTTGCCGGTTCCGACCTTCTTGCCGCCCATCTCCTGCATCATCTTTTTCCCCATCGCAGTCAGGTCTTTACCCTCTTTTCCCATTTTTTTAAGTGATTCGATATCTTTTTTATAGATCACTTTTTCGTCGTTTTCGACGATGTAGAGTGTTCCGTGATCGATCTTGCTCAGTGAGTGAGTGGTGGTAGTTCTTCCCATGGTAGTCTGTTTTTCGGTCTGCTCCCTGAGTTCGAGATTGCCGTAGTCGGTGAAGTAGAGTTTGCCGCTGCCTTCGCTTTTTGTGGCAAATCCCATCATGCTGCCTCCGCCGCTGATTTTATACTCCACAATACCCGATTTAAGCTCATAGCGCTTTGCTTCCGCCTGCAAGCTTGTCATCAGAATCATTGCCAGCAGGGCCAATACCCTGAAAGTCATTTTGTACATATTCGCTCCTTTATAGTCTGCATATCATCATGATATAGTAAATTCTATTAAGTGAATTTAAATAAATAGCTAAGAAAGGGTTTTTTGAATAATCTATGCGCAAATATGGGGCAAGAGCCCTATATTTGCATACAGTATATAGTCAGAATGATTTTTTAAATTCCGGATAGGCTTCCATACCGCATTCGGCAAGATCCATACCTTCAAGTTGTTCATCATCACTTGCGCGAAGCGGGACAAATAAGTTGATAATACGCAGGAAGATGTAAGCGCTTGTAAAAGCGAAAATCGCCACGATCAGAATACCCTTGATCTGTCCTGCGAGTGTTATGTCACTGCCGTTGGATGCGAAGATTCCCACTGCCAGTGTTCCCCAGATACCATTGACCAGGTGGACTGAAAGTGCTCCGACCGGGTCGTCAAGTCTGAGTTTATCGAAAACAGGTACCATGACTTCAACCAGCAGACCACCGATCATGCCGATGAGTAGCGGGGTATAGATATTGTAAAGATCAGGACCTGCCGTGATGGCGACAAGTCCGCCCAGTGCGCCATTGAGAATCATTGTGATATCGAAACGCTTATAACGCATATAACCCAGGATCGCGACGATCAATCCTCCTGCCAGACCGGCTGTGTTGGTATTCAGAATCGTCAGTGCAACTGTGTCTGCGCTCTCTTTGGTGCTGATGGATCCCACGCTTCCACCGTTGAAACCGAACCAGCCAATCCAGAGTAAAAACGCGCCAAGCGTTACAAGTGGAATATTGGAAGCGGGGATAACGCGTATCTGCCCATTTGGACCATATCTGTTGCGTCGTGGACCAATGATGAGTATGGCAGCCAGCAATGCCCATCCCCCGGTAGAGTGTATGACGGTAGAGCCGGCCAGATCATACAAGTGCAGATCGAGAAAAGTATCTTTGAGAAAATCGGCTCCCCAGGTGATATTTACTACGAGAGGGTAGATGAGGGTAGAGGCGATCAGTGTAAAAAGCACGATGGGAATAATTCTGATCCTTTCACTGACACCGCCGCTTACAATGTTGATGACTTTACCCACAAAAGCCATTTGAAAAAGAAATGCTGCCCATTTGCTCATGGAATCATTTTCCCAGCTGCCAAACGCAAGCGTGTAGCCTACCAGCAGAAATCCAAGTGATGCGATCAGATAAATGAGTGTGTTGACAGTGAGTACGGCCGTGACGTTTTTGGTGCGTACGAGTCCCGCTTCGAGCATTGCAAAACCGGGTACCATCAAAATGATCAGGGTCATCGCGAAAAGCGTAAAAAATGTGTCTATCACGTAGTGGATATCTTGCATATGGTAGTCCTTTAGATCGCTTCTTCGTCTTCTTCACCTGTACGGATACGGATACTCTTGTCGATACTTGAGACAAAGATTTTTCCATCGCCTATTTTTCCTGTACGTGCCGCATTCATAATCGCGTCGATGACATTTTGCAAGTCGTCTTCCTTGACAACGATTTCTATCTTTACTTTCGGTAAAAAATCAATAACGTATTCTGCACCTCTATAAAGTTCCGTGTGGCCCTGTTGACGTCCGTAACCCTTGACTTCCGTGACAGTCATACCGGTTATATCGAGTGCATTGATCGCCTCTTTCACATCATCCAGTTTGAATGGCTTGATAATCGCTTCAACTTTTTTCATAATGCCTCCTGAAAAATAAAAACAAAGGAGTATTTTAGCATATATTAACTATATGTATAGAGATGATGAGATAGAAAAGGGGCGGCAGAGAGATGCGCAAAAAGTTGTTGGAAAAAGTGGAAAAGGTGAAGTCACACCCCGCGGCAAAAGAGAGTATCAGCAAGATCAAACCGAAAAAAACTTTCTGGTCGCTGCTCGGGGTGGCGCTCTTTTTTATCGTACCGGAGGTGGTGGCGCTGATCTGGGGAACCGATATCAAAGTCTGGACGCAGAGCCACCTCGCTGAGCCGCTTACGCTCGATCAGGAGTACAGATACAAAGCGATCGAGATGCTCTTTACCGAGCCGAGCTATCTCAATCTGATCCTGGGCATCGTACTCTTTGTCTGGGCCTTTTATTAGGCGGTGTCACTCCCCTTTGAGATAGAGCGTCGGGATTTTGACGATGCGGCTGTCCGTTTTGGTGAAATGCTCGCGATCCTGTTCGAGATCTTCCCTGTAGGCGTTCAGCTGGTCGCTGACTACCAGCAACCAGTTAATAAGTGCGTCGCTGGCGCTTCCCTCCAGTTGCCGGCACTCTTCGAGTACCTCTTCCGCCAGTGTGACCACTTTATTGACCGGGGTGATCATGAGGTAGCCGCTGGCGGATTTGATCGTATGAAAGATGCGGAAAAGTTCGTTGATATTTCTGCGGAAGAGGGCAGGGTCGTCGAGTGCGACGATCAGCTTTTCCAGGCTTTCGACGAGCATACCGAAGTGCCCCAGAAACTCTTCGACGATGTCGTAATCATATCTATTTTCAAGATCCTGGCAGATACCCATACGACTCCATTATGATTTACCTCTTTTGACCAGAAATATGCCAATCGCCGTGATCAGCAGGATGACCCCGATCGTTTCGAATATGAAGGAGAGTGTCACCGGCTGTGTCAGATCCGGCATCAGCCCACTACCTCGCTGCAGCGTTCGCAGAGACTCTCTTCATCAAGGCTCTTCTGTTTCCAGCAGCGTGGGCACTTCGCTTTGGTACTGCGCATGATCGTGAAGGTATCGCCCTCTACACTGAAGGTGTCGAGTTTCTCTCCGGTGACATCGGTACCGATTTCACTGACCGTAAACCAGTCTTCGGCATCGGTAGGGTCGAGTGCGGCGATCTTTCCGGAGTCTGTCCAGAGTGCGAGTTCGAGCGTCGATTTGATCTTTTTCTCTTTTTTGAGGGCATCGAC
>JANTHT010000112.1 GCA_024762235.1 Sulfurospirillum sp. | reverse complement strand
GTTACATGAATGACCCGATTTAAGGGGATTGAGACCAGAGGCGCACGTTTCCCGTGCCGGCTATATACCGGGTTACATGAAAGGGGATTGTCCTCGTCACTTCGTTCCTGCGGGGTGAATTTTGCTATCGCAAAATGCACGAGACACCGGCAAACAGACTTTCCTGGCAGTAAGATTTAAGGGGTGAGAGCGTGAAGAAAACGACAACTGCTTGTCGTTTTTAGCTCGGAACCTGAGGTGTTGTGCACTTGTGCACCACCGATGGCATGTTAGTCGCTTCACCTATGCAAGGTTGAAACCTTGCCTCCGGTCAATGCCCTTAAGTTGAGAAAATTTAAGCGCGGTTTATCTGTGCGTGAGCCCTGCGCTGAGCAGAACTTAGCGTTAGCGTAGTTTTTGGGACTTTGTTCCAAAAGCGTTAACTAAAAAAAGCAAACTGTTTTGCTTTCGTGCCGCAGTGCGGATTGCGTGGCTATGTGAGTCCCAAATCTGAGGATTTGGGTGGCGAACATCAAGCAACCTGTTGACCTTGAAGAAAATCGTAGTGAGCAGCGCGAGGTAGATTTTCGGTTCAAAACGGTACGTTTTGCTGTCAAATAGAGACAATCGATCTGTTCAGGACATCTGCACCACCGATGGCATGATGTCACTTCACCTATGCAAGGTTGAAACCTTGCCTCCGGTTGTAACGAAGCATGACTCTGTTTAATCGGAACATGAGGCGCATGCATATGCACAGATGGCGGCTATCCTCCGCAATTCAACTCTTTGAATATCTTTCTTTGTTGTCTCTTATGTTATAATCGCACCATGCTGGAAAAGATCAAAACACAAATCGTAAAAGATGACACTGTACTCTTTGCCTGCCTCTACGGTTCATACGCAGGCAATAACTTCGATAGTATGAGCGATATAGATATCGCACTCTATTTTAGTGACCCTTCGCTCGACAACAGGTTCAGATTGATCTTCTCACGCTAAACGATACCAGAAACCTCTATCTGCTGGAAAATATCTTTTCAAACGCTATCTTACTCAAAGACCATGCGCAACGTAAAGAGTTTGAATTGCAAAAAGAGCATGAGATTCTTGATTTCAAAGCTTTTCAAAGAGTGATCGATGCGGCATAAAATCTGATCATACCCTGCCGGTACACCAAATACTGAACCTCTGATAAAACGTATACGCGCACTCACTGCACTGGCGAGAGAGGCGCTTCTCTTGCCTCTTTCTGCAGTTTGGGGAGGGACAGTCAACAGAGCGCTGCCCTCTGCGGCTTTCTATGCACAGAGTTGATTGAAAACATTACAACATATCGCGTATCTGCATGGCCAGCCAGAGGATCGCGAAGTTGAGCAGGAAGATCATCATCGAGGTACTGCGCGCGAGAATCTTCTCCCTGAGCGTTTTCTCCCTGCCGTTCGTTTTCAGCGACACGATCATGTGGATGATAGTCGCAATCGTAATGACCGCTACCAAAGCGATCTTGATATGCATGTAGTACCCCAGTTCGTAGGTAAACTTCTCGGGATTGTCATGAAACCCGTTGACAATATACAAGTAAGTACCGGTTGCCAGAAGGAGGAGCAGCACCGCTGCCTCGAAATAGCCATAGATAGGGCCGATATAGAAGTAGACAACTCTCTGCGCCTCTTTGTCTCTGAGTGTGAGACCCAGAACAAAAAGCAGCATCGACCCACCGATCCATGTTGCAGCGGCGATCAAGTGTACAAATATGACAAATTCATACATAGGTCAGAGGGTATTCATCTCTACATTGTCCAGATGTCCGGTACAGTAGCGTTTGTAGGCGACTTTCTGTTCCAGTATGCCGACCATTTCGCTGATATAGTCCTTGTGCACCAGACGGCTGGCGATGCCGAGCCCGCCGGGAGAGAAGATGTTGATTTCCAGCAATCTGTTTTCGACGATATCGAGCCCCGCGAAGAAGATACCGTCCTTGACCAGTTTGGGACGAACGATTTCGGCCAGCTCGAGGATCTCGTCCGTGACCTCCGCCACTTCGGCATGCCCGCCCGCATGGATGTTGTTCCGGACATCTTTACCGCTCCCGACACGCTTGACTGCGGCATATTTGTGCCCCACTCTGAAAGGTTTGCCGTTGACCATGAAAAAGCGGATATCCCCCTTCGACGCCGGCGGGAAATACTCCTGCGCGATGATATAGCCGTCCCGCATCACCGACGCGATCATCTGCCGGATATTGGCTTCATCTTCCGGTTGCACCAGAAAGACATTGCGCCCGCCCGAACCCATCAGCGGCTTGATGATGATCTTCTGTGCATTGGCGTAGTAGAAGTCGATGATATCCTGTTCATTTCTGGAGATGAGGCTTTTGAGGCGCACCGCTTCGGGAAAGTACTGGAAGTACATCTTGTTGATCGCTTTGGAGAGTGTCACGGGGTCGTTGAGTACGATCACCCCTGCCTTGACCGCCGCATAGCCGAAGACCAGTCCCGCCTGCTGCGCCCAGGGTCTCTCGTAGTCGGCGGCAGGATCGTTTCGCAGCATCAGTATATCGAGATCCGCCGCGGCGATACGCTCTCTGCGCGCCTCTTTTGAGACGAGCGCTTCACGGTAGTCGGCGGTATCGCGATACTTTTTCTCTTTCGGGGCACGGGCATGTACGAGCAAACGGTCACTCGCGTCGTAGATAAAATCCCCCACGTCCATCAACCAGACTTCATGCCCCATCTCCTGCGCCCGTTTGGCGAGGTTGAGTGTCGTACTGGGCAACTCCTCGTTCATGACATCGTTGATCAAAAAACCTATCCTCATGCTATCTCCTTTGTGATCATATCGCCTATATCCAGACCGTTCCTGATCTTTTCGAGCCTCTCTGCGGCCTCTTGCGTCTGCAGATATCTCGGAAAGAGCGGCGGTTCATGCAGCACTTTGCGATAGAGAAGCTCCTGAATCAGCGGTATATGGCTCGCCGCGATCTTGCCGATGAAGAGCAGATCGAGTTTGCCTCCCTCGCGTATATACTCGAGAACATCGAGAAAACCGCGCAGGTAGACCGCATCTTTGGTCAATCCCCCGCCGCGATAGACACGGGAAGTGACACCGAAAGCGCTTTTGGGCGCCATGCCATGTGTTTCATGTAGCAGGGCAAATGTCCTGACGAACCCCTCTCCCCGTACCATCGAGTCGACAGCGATCACTCTCGCCGCCAATATTTTGAGCCGGGCGAGTGTCAGCCCGCCGCAGAGATACTCCGAGAGCACCGCGATTCCCTCCTGCATCTCGTCATAGCCACAAAGCCCTGTGTGGAGCTGTTTAAACGGCTGTGAGTAGCCGTTGTAGTAGGTCAGTACATGCGTACCGATCTCATGGTTGATCAGCGCTTCGACACGTTTTTTGGCGAAGGTGGAGTGGCGGTTGATCAGAAAGTTGCCGTTGCTGACCATCGCACCGGAAGCGATATCGTCACGCACTTCCACTCTGGCAGCCACCTCCGGATAACGCTTTTTGTAGTAGGCGATCTCCTCTCTCGCCGCACGCGCCATCTCGACGGCATCGACCATCTCTCTGGGAGAAGGATCTTTCGAGACGGAAGCGATCCTCTCCATCATGCTGCGGGCACTCTCCAGCAGAGCGGTATCGACACCGCCGTAGACCTGCAGGCTTCCGGGCAGGAAGTTGGGGGTGTCCCGGTCCAGAAGCATCGTCAGTTTCCGGTCGATCTCGTCACGCTTCTGGGTAAAGATGTCGCTGAGCACCGGATCTTCGATCTTTTCGAGTGCTATCCCGAAGAGTTCACGCTTTTTGAGTGCCGGGTCGAAAGGCCTGGGACGGTAGAAAAACTGCGGCGTCTCTCTGTAGCCGCTTTGCTGAAATGCTTTGTAGGCTTCGTGGGTATTGACCGGGCTCACCTGCAACAGAAAATCGAAACTCTCCTCGATCTTCGCCAGTGCATCGTCCACTTCGAAAACCGCCGGTGTTACACCCCTGCGCCCCAGTTCACGGTAGTCGACCATCAGCATGCTCGTGTAACGCTTCACAAACTCGAAGAAGCCCTTCTTGCATGCGACAGAGACACCCCTGCGCAGATCCTCCAGCTCGAGCGGATAGAGCCTCTCATCCTCCGACTGATAGACCGGTTTGACACCGAACCCCAGCATGTAGGTCCCCTGCTCCTGACAGAGTTTGCGGTCCAGTATCGGCTTCATGCCTGTCGGCGCGATATGCTCCATATATTTGAGCGAAACTTTGGGATGCATGTTGTTGAGAGAGATGCGGGAGAGTTCGTTTTCGAGTTTTTCGACCACAGGAGAGAGCAACCCTTTTTTGCGTGAAAAGAGGCAAAATGTCTCCTCCATCTCTTCGACGATCTCTTGCCCTTCGTTTTGCGGAACGGGCAGTGAAAATATCTCGACCAGCAGAAAAGCGCCGAACTCTTCACGCGCCGTTTTGACGATCGACCCGACCAGCCTCTCGAGTCCCAGATCGGTCTGCTCCTCTTTCGCGATGATAAAGGAAGCTTCCGCCAGCACCAGCTTCTCCGTTCCCGGATCGGGGCGGTTTTTCGGCTGACGGTAGAGGCAGAGAAAGGGAAGCTGCCGGTCGATGTGTATCCGCCCGCCCAGAGGGAGCGGCAGCGTCACCTCCTGATTGGTCGTGATCCTGTGACACACATCGTCGATAAAGGCCTGCGTGATCATCTCAGATTGTGCCATCTTGACCCTTCAGTGCACCGAGTTCCCGCTCCAGCAGGGGCAGCAGCGATCCGACCATCTTGCGTATCTGACGGATCTGCACTTCATCCCCCTTGCCAGTCCACTCATCCATGAAAAACTTTTTAAACTCCAGAGAGAGGACACAGGCGTTCGGTGCATAGTTTTCGTGTATCCACTCTGCGAAGTAGCCGCCGCCAAACTTGACATTTTCACGTACATCCAGCACCTTGCCCAGAAAATCCGCGACTTTGAGGTATGCGATGGTTCCGTCGATCATGTGGCGCCACTTTTCGGGATTTTTCAGGGTTCGGGTACCGACATTGATATCGGGATTTTCGAGCGGATCGTCGAAAGGCGCGTCAGGACCCTGACGGTGATGGTTGTAGGCGTGGATATCCAGCACTACGAAGTTCCCGTACTTCTCCTGCACTCTGTCAAAATAGCGCTTCATCTCATCGTAAAAAGCATCATAGAAACGAAGTGACTCTGCAAGCTCCGCTTCACTCAGCGCTGTTTTCCAGACCTCCAGGCCCCAGGCATCTTCGGGTTTTTGGTATACTGCTTTATCCCTTGGCCGGTTGAGATCCACCTCGAAACGCGAATGGTTGACGATGATGCGGCTGTGCAGATCCCATGTAAAGATATCCGTAAAGGGATCCTCTTCCCGCAACCGATCCTCTTCGGAAATCGCGAATTTCGGCTCGATCTCTTCACGCACGCTATGGCCTGCATGTATCGCCGTCGCGATCACAGGGCCAAACTCCGTCTCTACCACCCAGAATGATCCTTGCATGCTATCTCCTTTTTAGAGAAATAATTATACCATACCCCCTTATCCGGCCTCCTTCAAAAGCCGATATAGTTTTAAAAAAGAGATTTAATGCAAGCGAAAGAGATTCTCATCATAGGTGCCGGTTACGGCGGACTTCGTGCAGCGGAGCATCTGTGTAAAAACGGTGCTTTTCATATCACCCTCGTCGACAAAAACCCCTACCATTTTATGCAAACGGAGCTCTACGGATACATCGCCGGAGAGTTCGATATGTCGGATATCGCGATCGATCTGGAGAGTTTCGTCCGGGGGCTGGGTCCCAACGTCACCTTCGTACAGGATGAAATAGAGGATATCGACACCCAAAACCGCAAAGCGATCGGAAAAGAGCAGACATTTCACTACGACTACGCGATCCTGGCAGTAGGGGCACAGACCAACTTCTTCTCTTTTATCAAAGGACTCAAAGAGCATACCCACGGCGTCAAAAATATCCAGCGCGCTTTCGCTTTCAGACAGGCTTTCGAAAAGCGTCTGGCCGACAAACTGCAGAACAAAACTTTCAAACGCGCAGGTGATCTGCACATCGCCATCGCAGGCGCGGGGCTGAGTGGTGTCGAGATCGCCGCAGAGATGGCCTACACCCTCAAACGGTACGAAAAGATCCTCGCACAGTGCAGCCACAAGCTCAACATCTCGCTCATCGACGCGGCCCCCACCATACTGCCGGGTATGCACCCCTACCTCATCGAAAA
>JANTHT010000111.1 GCA_024762235.1 Sulfurospirillum sp. | reverse complement strand
TTGCCTTTGAGAAAAGTGGTTTCGATCGCAGTGACGTCGGTTTTGGGGATGATCGCTTTCATACCGACCTCAAAGTGTTGGCCGATATAGATTTTTTCCGGCTTCGAGGTATAAGAGAGAAGAATATTTTTGACTTTGATAAAGGGATCGCTTTGCGGCTGCGGTACTGCTTCCTCAGGGGAGAACCGTTCTCCCTCTTCCGGTGCGATCGCCTGTTCATCTGGAGGCGTCACTGTTTCGTTTTCAAAAATCTTTTCATCGTTTTCATCGCTGCTGTCGATATAGGCATCGGCGCTGATCACCTCCTCCTCGACGATAGGTTCGCTTCTCTTTTCAGATGCGGATGTCGCGCTATTCTCTTCCTCTGCAGGCTTAGGACTCTGCGTCACCCTGACATCGCTTTTTTTGTCTGCACCCCCGAAGAGGGCATCGAAGATACCGGCATGCAGTGAAGATGTCACCAGCGGCACGAAAAGCAGGAGCGAGAAGAGGGTTTTGATCAATGAAAAAGTCCCTCCAGCATCGCCACGCCGTCATCCGAACCCAGAAGGGTTTCCATCGCACGTTCGGGATGGGGCATGAGGCCGAAGACATTTTTTTCTCTGTTGCAGATACCGGCGATCGCGTCGACCGATCCGTTCGGATTGTCGACATTGCCTTCTGCATCACAGTAAGTGAGCAGCACCTGGTCATGGTCCCACAACGCTTTGCGCTGCGCATCGTCGATATAGTAGTTTCCTTCACCGTGCGCCATAGGAATATGCACGATATCCCCCGCTTTCAATGCGCTGAGAAATGGATTGTCACTGTTTTGCACTCTGAGATGGTGGTATTTTGAAATGAAGTGGAGATTCTGGTTGCGCTTCATCGCACCCGGCAGGAGATGCGACTCCAGCAGTATCTGAAATCCGTTGCATATCCCCAGTACGCGGCCTCCCTTTTTCGCGAAATCGACGACTGCCTGCATGATCGGAGAAAATCGTGCGATTGCACCGCTTCTCAGCGCATCGCCGTAACTGAAACCGCCGGGGAGGATCACCAGATCGCTTCCTTCGGGAAGAGTGGTCTCCTTGTGCCAGACAAATACACTCCGGGATCCCATCAACTTGCAGGCATACTCTGTATCGTAGTCACAGTTGGTACCGGGAAAAACGACTATCGCTGTCTTCATGCCTCTATCTCTATCTCATAATCTTCAATCACCGTATTTGCCAGCAGCTCCTCACACATGCGTGTCACTTCCTCTTTCGCTTTCGCAGGATCTTTCTGATTCAGCTCGAGAACGATCTGCTTGCCGATGCGTACACCCGCTACATCATCGAATCCGAGTGCCCCCAGGGCATGATGTACCGCTTTTCCCTGCGGATCGAGTACGCCCTGCTTCAACTGTATATTGACTATCGCTTTCATGCTTTCTCCTCCAGTATACGTCGCAAAACCTCTTCGTAGGCGACTTTGACGTTGCCCAGGTTTTGTCTGAAACGGTCTTTGTCCATCTTCTCGCCGGTATCCATATCCCAGAAGCGGCAACTGTCGGGACTGATCTCGTCACTGAGGAGGATAGTGCCATCTTTGTCACGCCCGAACTCCACTTTGAAGTCGACAAGCTTGAGTCTTCTCTCGGCGAAGAAAGCTTTGAGCACATCGTTGATTTTGCGCGCTTTTTCTCTCAGCACATCGAGTTCACTGCGATCTTTGACCAGCCCCATCATGAGGGCATGGTCGTCGCAGATGATCGGATCGTTGAGGGCATCTTCCTTGTAGTAGAACTCCACCAGTACGAAAGGGAGCTCTTTGCCATCTTCGATGCCGAGCCTTTTGGTCAGCGATCCGGTAGCGGTATTGCGCACCACCACTTCGATCGGGATGATCTCCACCTTTTTGATCAGTTGATGGTTGGCATCGAGCGTTTCGATCAGATGTGTCTCTATACCCGCATCTTCAAGCAGTTTGAAGAGTTGCGTACTGATCTGGCAGTTGAGTGCCCCCTTGCCGCTCTCCTCCCCTTTTTTCTGTGCATTAAACGCTGTCAGGTCGTCTTTAAATTCTGCAATCAATCTCTCAGGATTCTCCGTCGCATAGAGTTTTTTTGCTTTGCCCTCGTAGAGAAGCTCTTTTTTTGTCATTTGGCATCCTTTGGCATCTCTTTGGTGATCTCCAGCACTTTGAGTGTATCGACAGCTGTTTTGAGCTGATTGTCTTTGAAAAGGTCCTCTTTCATGATGATCTTCTTGTTCTTCTCTTTACTCTTTTTCTTTTTCTTCTTTTTGTGTCCGTCGATCTTTTCGAGTTCACTCTTGAGGTGCTTCTTGAGTTCACTCTCTTTGATCGAGAACTCATCTTTCTCGACTTTGACTTCTCCCGGGAAGACTTCGATATCGGGTACCACACCTTTGGCCTGGATCGTTCTGCCGCTCGGTAAGTAATAACGCGCGACGGTGAGTCTGAGCGCTTCTTTGTTGCCGATCGGCATGATCACCTGAACGCTTCCTTTGCCGAATGTCTTCTGACCCACGACGATCGCGCGTCTGTGATCCTGCAGTGCACCGCTGACGATCTCACTGGCGCTGGCACTTCCGCCGTTGACGAGCACGACCATCGGGATATCTTTGTACGTTCCCGGAGCGGTCGCTTTGTAGACCTGGTTTTCACTGGCGATGCGCCCCTTCTGGGAGACGATGACCCCTTTGTCGACAAAGAGATTAACGAGCCCGACCGCCTGGTTCAGAAGACCTCCGGGATTGTTACGGAGATCGAGGACAATACCATCAGGTTTTCCCTTATACCTGCGCAACGCTCTGGTCACATCTTTAACTACCTTCTTGTCAAAACTGGTGACACGAATATAGAGCAGATTGGTATCTTCGATCTTTTTGGTATAGACCGAATCGACTTTGATGATATCGCGGATAATCTTGATGACAAGCGGCTTAGGCGCATCTTTGCGTACGATCGTCAGTTCGATCGGTGTGCCCGGTTTTCCCCGCATCAGATTGACCGCTTCGTCGATCGTCATGTTGAGCGTCGCCTTGTCGTTGATCTTGAGGATGATATCACCCGCCTTGAGTCCCGCTTTGTCTGCCGGCGTCCCCTCGATAGGAGAGATGACCGTCAGTGCACCGTCACGCATACCCACGGTGATACCGAGTCCGCCGAACTCACCTTCGGTCTGGATCTGCATCTCCTTGAACTGTTTCTTGTTCATGAAGGAGGAGTGTGCATCGAGATTTGCGAGCAGCCCTTCGAGCGATTTGTCCACGAGATCGGTGATGTTGGTCTCATCGACATAGTACTGTTCGATTGTCTGAATCACTTTGGTATATTTGGCGAGCGCCTGCAGTCTTTGTTGCGAAATCTTACCGTAGTGAGCACTCTGTGACTTCGCCATCATCGGTGTATCGAGCAGCAGTGTCGCGCCTATCAGCGTCGAGACAAAGCCCATCACTGCTAAAGTTTTGCTTTTCATAAAGTTACAAACTCCCTGTGTTAAATGCCTCTATTTTAGTGAAGTTTAACTAAAAAAGAGGTAATTAGAGCGTGACCTCTTTGAGTTCGGCGATATCCCGAAACGCTCTGTAGATCGAAGCGATCAGATTTTTGCGATTGGTGCGCAGCTTTTCATCCTCGACATTGACCATCACATGATCGAAAAAGGCGTCGATCTGCGGTTTCAGACCGAAAAGCGCCTGAAGCTTTTCACTGTAGGTGCTGTAGTGCGCACGCTCTTTTTTCCTGAATGCCGCATAGAGCTTTCGTTCGGCCTCTTCGCTGAAGAGTGCTTCATCAATTTTCAACGGGCTGGAGAGGTCGACATCTTTGACGATGTTGGCTACCCGCTTGAAAGTGGTGGCGATCTCCTTGAAGTTGGGCGCTTCGACGATGGAGGAGAGCGCTTCCACCTTTTTGGTGATCTCATTGATGTCACGCTCCCCGCTTTCGAGCACCGCCGAGATGACAGAGGGGTTGGCACCCAGATGGTGTGTCAGACGTTCGATGAAAAAGTTTTCCAGTTTCTCCATGTCGACGCCGTCGTAGTAGGCCGCCAGTGCTGCAAGGTCTTTGCCTATATCGAAAGCGAACCCGCGATCCTGTACGATTTTGACGATACCCACAACCGCCCTGCGCAGACCGAAGGGATCTTTGGTACCGGTCGGGATCTGCCCGATACTGAAGAGTGCCAGCAGGGTGTCGAGCTTGACACTCATCGCGACGACGGCCGAAAAGTCGGTCGTAGGGAGTGCACTCTCTTCACCGGTAGGCAGATACTGCTCTTTCAGCGCAATGCAGAGATCCTCCTCCTCGCCCGCCGCTTTGGCGTAGTAGTACCCCATCAACCCCTGCAGTTCGGTAAATTCGTAGACCATGTCGGTCAGCAGATCGGCTTTGGAGAGCATGACGGTGCGCAGCAGCAGATCGGGTGACTGCGGCAACCGGTATCTGGCATCGAGATACTCCGCGATGACCGCTTCGCGTTTGCTCTTGTCGTAGATCGAGCCGAGCCCCTGCATGAAGGTGATGTTTTTGAGTCCTTCGTTGTCGAGACCGCGTTTGAGATCGTTTTCGTAGAAGAAGAGTGCATCGCTCAGTCGCGGACGCAGTACTTTCTCGTTACCGGCGACGATTTTGGAGAAATCATCGGTCAGGGCATTGGAGACGACGATAAAGCGGTTGGAGAGTTTTTCTTCTTCGAAAACCGGGAAATAGCGCTGATGCTCTTTCATCGAAGTGATGATCACTTCCGGAGGGAGTGTGAGGAAGTGGGCGTCGAACCGGCCCATCAGCGCATTGGGATATTCGGTGATTGCCACCACCTCTTCGATCAGATCGACATCCTTCTCTATCCGGATCCCCTGCGCTTTTTCAATCGCCCCGAACTGCGTCAGAATCTTTTCACGCCGTGTGTCGGCGTCGAGCATCACTCCGTTGCTCTCCAGAAGGGTGAAGTAGCTCTGCGCATCGTCGAATGCGACTGGCGCGAAACCGTGTGTACGGTGCGGATAGGTCGCCTTTGCCGCTTTGACACCAAAAACGGAAGCGTCGATATTTTCATTGCCCAGCATGCAGACGAACCATCTTACAGGCCGTATGAAGCCCTCTTTCGCACTGCCCCAGCGCATTGTCTTGCCGAAGTTGAGCGATTTGAGAAAAGCGGAGACCATCTCTCCCAACAGTTCTTCCGAAGGGCGTCCGGGGATTTTCTTTTCGTAGTAGAGCACCTCTTTGCCACCTTTTTGGGCACGTCCGATTTCGGATATATCGACACCGCATTTCTTCGCGAATCCGAGCGCGGCCGGAGTCGGTTCGCCATCTTTGAAGGCGATCGCCACCGGTGCGCCGTAAAAGGATTCGATCGCGTCGGGCTGTTTTTCAGAAAAAGCGGTATGGTAAAAAACGATACGCCGTGGCGTATAGTAAAAATCGAAATCGCTCTGCAGATGATACTGTTGCAGCATCTTTTCCCACTTTTTCGGGATATTGGGGAGCTCTTTCAGGAAAGGGATGGCGGGAAGCTCTTCCACGCCCACTTCGATCAGTAAATCTTTGTGCACAAAAAGTCCTTCGGTTCGAATTATTACGAAATATGGGGGATTTTAGCAAAGTTGTCGTAAAAAGTCATTAAAAGAGGCAAAGTGCGGTGTGCCGCGTCACTCTCTGTTTTGACGGTCACGCCGTTTTTTTGCCGACTGCAATATAAATCCGCGGATCAGAAAAATCATAAAAAGGACAAATGCCGCCAACATGAAGATATCGAAAAATGTACGCATCGCATCACTCCGCCAGAGAAGATGATGCAATGATAGCGTAACTATTCTGTGATAGTCAGATCCTCGTCGAAAATGAGGTCGAATACATTGTACGCTTTTTCAGGGGTGAGTGTGATCGAAAAGTTTTCGATCCTTTTTTTGATGAGCTGCGCACCAAATTCCGGGATGACGTTCATCAGTAAAAAGGTAATCGTGTGCCGCTCTTTGTCGATCAGGATCGTATCGTGTTCCCTGACAATTTTACGCAGATTGTATTCGTCGATATCGATTTCACTATGGTAGTGATATGTCAGTAGTGAAAAGTAGATCTTTCTGTGCATCAGATCCTTTACACGTGACTCGAAAAGCGCGCTGTCGTGAATCAGGACATCGGAAAGATCTTCGATATCCAGGACTCTTTTGGAGTAGAAGTTTGAGTGGAGATACTTCTCGATCGAGAGGATATACTCTTCGAGAAAAAAGTCCATCTTCATCAATTTATCGA
>JANTHT010000110.1 GCA_024762235.1 Sulfurospirillum sp. | reverse complement strand
TTTCCCGTCATCATCCCCATCGCCATCGACGCGACGCACCCTTTCCCGCCTCTGAACAATCTGAGCCTCTCACTCGCGATCAAGCTGCAGGATCCCTCCAACAACGACGAAATCAAATATGCGATGATCCGCATACCCCGGTTGCTGCCCCGTTTTGTGCATCTTTCACACGGCATCTACATCACGATCGAATCGCTCGTGCGCGAACATATCGAAGATATCTTCCCGGGATACGACATCCTCTCTTCCACACTCTTCCGTGTTACCAGAAATGCCGACATCGTCATCGAAGAGGAGGAGGCGGATGACTTCATGGAGATTCTGCAACAGGGGTTGCGTCTGCGCAGAAAAGGGGCTTTTGTTCGACTGGAGATCGAAAAAGATTGTGATGAAGAGCTGCTTCAGTTTCTCAACTCCTATCTGAAGATCAACCCCAAAGATATCTACGAATATGCCATCCCGCTCAATCTCAGTGCCCTCTGGGATGTCGTCACGGACAAGGAGTTCTCCCACCTCACCGAGCCGCAGCATGTCCCCAGACTGTTGCCTCCTTTCGATCAGAACGAATCGATCTTCCAGATTCTTGACCGCGAAGATGCGATGCAGCTGCTCCCCTACGAAAGTTTCGAGCCGGTCGTGCGTTTCATCCAGGACGCGGCCAAAGATCCCAAAGTCCTCTCCATACGCATGACGCTCTATCGTGTCGGCAAAAACTCGCCGATCGTCCAGGCACTCATAGACGCCGCCAACAACGGCAAGCAGGTCACCGCGATGGTCGAACTCAAAGCGCGGTTCGATGAAGAGAACAATCTGATCTGGGCAAAAGCGCTCGAAGATGCCGGAGCACACGTCATCTACGGTATTCCCGGATTCAAGGTGCATGCCAAGATCGCACAGGTGATCCGAAAGTCCAACGATAAACTCAAGATCTACCTGCATCTCTCCACCGGCAACTACAACGAAGCGACTGCCAAGATCTACACCGATGTCAGTTACTTCACATCGAGAGAAGAGTTCCGCGCCGATTCGATCACCTTTTTCCACATCCTCACCGGTTTCTCCAAAAACAAGAAACTCAAAAACCTCAAAATGGCCCCGATGCAGATGAAAGAGAGCCTGCTGGAGATGATCAAGAGTGAGCGCAATCACGGAGAAAAAGGACGTATCATCGCAAAAATGAACTCTCTCGTCGATGCCGATGTGATCAAAGCCCTCTACAAAGCGAGTATGGAAGGGGTGCAGATCGACCTGATCGTACGCGGTATCTGCTGTCTGCGCCCGGGGGTCAGCGGTATCAGCGACAACATACGGGTCCGTTCCATCATCGGCAAATATCTCGAACATTCGCGCATCTTCTACTTCAAGCATGCCAAACCCGCCATCTATATCTCCAGCGCCGACTGGATGCCCAGAAACCTCGAAAAGCGTTTCGAACTGATGACGCCCATCTACGATCAGGCTCTCTCCCTCAAGCTGCTGGACCTGCTCAACCTGCAGCTCAACGACAATGTCCTGGCATGGGAACTGCAAAATGACGGTGAATACAGACTCTGTCAACTCCTCGAAGGACAGAAACCGATCAACTCCCAGACATTTCTGGAGCAGTATGTCAACCGTCTCTACAAAGCGACGAAAAAGACCACCTCTTCCAACTATCTCACCAAAAAGAAGAAGATTTTCAAATGATACTATCCTATAAAGGGATCTCCCCGAAAACCGGTAAAAACTGCTTTCTCGCACCAGGCGCGGATATCATCGGCGAAGTGACGATGGGTGACGACTGCTCTGTCTGGTTCGGCTCTGTTCTGCGTGCCGATGTCCACTATATCCGTATCGGCGACAGGGTCAATATACAGGACCTGAGCATGATTCATGTGACCCACTGGAAAAACCCCGACAGAAGCGACGGCAATCCTACAATCATCGAAGATGATGTCACTGTCGGCCACAGGGTCATGCTGCATGGATGTACGATCAAAAAAGCCTCTCTTATCGGTATGAGCGCTACGATCCTCGACGGTGCAGTGATCGGCGAAGAGTCTATCGTCGGAGCCGGTGCGCTTGTCACCAGGAACAAAATCTTTCCACCCCGAAGCCTCATCATGGGGGCACCGGCCAAAGTCGTACGCAGCCTTACGGAGGAAGAAGTGACCGAACTCTACAACTCAGCCAGGCGATATGTAACATTTAAAAACGAATATTTATAATAATTATTATTTATACTAATGCTATCCGGTTAAAATACGAAAAAAGATATTAATCATAATTGTTTCTTAAACTTCTTTACTCTATAATCATTAGATGAAATTATACTAAAGGAGAGCGTATGGCAAGAGTCGTTGTTATGGGCGCCGGTGTTTCCGGCCACACAGCGGTCACATTTTTGAAAAAGTGGCTGGGTAACGAACATGAAGTAGTGGTTGTCACACCGAACAGCAAATGGAACTGGATTCCATCCAATATCTGGGTTGGTGTCGGGCAGATGACAAAAGATGATGTCACTTTCGACCTCGCACCGGTTTACGAAAAAGCGGGTATCGACTATCGTCAGGCGAAAGGGGTCTCTATCCATCCGGAGGGCGGCGAGAAGAGTGACAAGCCTTTCATCACTATCGAGTATACCGATCCTGCGAAAGCGGGCGAAACCGAAGAAGTCTCTTACGACTATCTGATCAATGCGACAGGCCCTAAACTCAACTTCGATGCTACTGAAGGACTCGGACCCGACGGCGGGCATACCGTATCGGTCTGTACGGCGGACCATGCTGTCCATGCCAACGAAGAACTTCACAAGCTGATGGACCGCATGCGCAAGGGCGAGCATGTCAAGATCCTCGTCGGTACCGGACACGGTATGTGTACATGCCAGGGTGCAGCATTTGAATATATCTTCAACATCGAGCATGAACTGACACAGGCGGGCCTCAGAGACAAAGCAACGATCACATGGATCTCCAACGAATCATTTTTGGGAGACTTCGGTATCGGCGGTCTGCATATCAAACGCGGCGGTTACGCGGCTTCGAGTAAACTTTTTGCGGAATCACTCTTTGCTGAAAGGGATGTCAACTGGATCATCGGTGCGCATGTGAGCAAAGTAGAGCCGGGCAAAGTACACTATGAATTGCTCGACGGCGATACAGATGTCGAAGAGTTTGACTTCTCCATGCTGATCCCACCATTTTCAGGTGTCGGTCTCAAAGCATACGGCAAAGACGGCAGTGATATCACCGATACAATCTTTGCACCGAACGGTTTCCTGAAAGTCGATGCGGACTACACGGCAAAACCTTACGAAGAGTGGAAAGCCTCAGACTGGCCGAGAACCTATCAGAATCCGACATATAAGAACATCTTTGCGACCGGGATCGCCTTTGCGCCGCCGCACCTGATTTCAAAACCAATGAAATCACCCAACGGCACACCGATCAACCCCACTCCGCCAAGAACAGGTATGCCCTCAGGTATCATCGGCAAAGCGGTTGCACAGACGATCACAGATATGATTCTCAACGGTGCCACTGAGCCTACACACCATGCATCTATGGCTGAAATGGGCGCAGCATGTGTTGCCTCTACGGGTAAAGGACTTTTCAACGGTACCGCTGCCGCACTGACTGTTTACCCTGTAGTACCCGATTTCGAGAAATATCCCGGCCTCGGTCGTGATCTGGACTATACCTTCGGAGAGATTGGTCTCGCAGGGCACTGGATCAAACATATCCTGCACCACATGTTCCTCTGGAAAGCGCAACTCAAACCGGGTTGGGCACTGATTCCGGAGTAGAGAAAGTTTAGAGACAGGAGCAGCGTGCTTCTGTCGCCTAAGATAAAAAATTAGAAGGAGATATTCAAATGGCAGAAAACAAACACACCCAACACGTACACCATATCGAGCCCTATTCACCTGAGTTCGAAGCAATGGTTCCAACGGGAATCGTCAAATTTTTAAGAACATGCGTCATCTGGCAATTTATCAGATTTATTGTGATCAACATCAAAATGTTGATTGTCGTACAAAAAAGTCACCACTAAGAGAGACGGGAGCCAGGGCTCCTGTTTTTCAGACACTCTCTTTTTTACTCTCTGCGCTTTTTTTACTTTTTCTTTTTTTTGTACCGATTCTCGGAGCATGCTTTGAAAATGCGATCAAATCTTCTGTTGTTTTGACATGTTCGGGGATGTTCTGAAAACATGCGTCCAGCACTTTGGCTGCGCTGAGTGCGTCGGCATAGGCACGGTGGTGTTCTCCCGTCTGTATGTCGAGATGTTCTCTGAGATATGCAAGGCCATGTTTCTCAGCATCGATCGTTTTACGGGCCAGGTCAACCGTACAGAGTTTACGGTTGAGCAGCTCTTCCAGACCGACAGTCTTCAGTGATGTCGAGATAAAGTTGTAATCAAATTTGACATTGTGTGCGACAAAAACATCGTCACCCAGGAAGAGCTTGAAATCATGCAATACTTTCTTGAGCGAAGGCGCGTCCGCCAGATCACTCTGTTCGATATTGGTCAGTCGGACGATCGCTTGCGGAATATAATCTGCATAGACATAGGATTCGAACCGGTCAATAATCTTGCCATTTTTATACTTGATCGCACCAATCTCGATGATCTGGTTTTTGACAGGACTGTTACCATTGGTCTCGATATCAACGATGCAATAAGTTTCATCATTGTAAGCGCTGTGCTGAGTACGCAGATAGACTTCTTCTTCGCTTTCTACCACAGGAAGTCCATAGAAGTTCAGCGTTTCGATATCAAGCTCGAGATCGAAGTTTTTTCTCAGGCGGTTGATACACCCGTAAAACTCCTCTTTGGGGACAGCGCCCGATTGCAGCCTACAGATCAGATTGTCAAATTTTTCCATTCTTTACAACTTTGATAAAATTTTGCATCTCTATTTTATCTTTTTTTCCTTTTCTTTGCTCTACACCGCTGCTCACATCGACACCGTAAAAGGGATATTCCAGCATTTCTCTCACATTCTGCGCATTCAAACCGCCTGCGAGGATGATTCTGGAGCAGTCGACGCCATCGAACCACGTCGGATCGATCCGCTTCCCTTCCCCGCCGTAACTCTCCACAAAAGCATCCACGATGCGATACGCCTCCTCATAGCGAAAAAGGTCTTCCCGGCACTTTGCACGCACCACTTTGAGATGTTTGATCCGCAACTTTTCGTAAAGCGCTTCAGGCGCATCGAAATGGATCTGCGCCAGACTCATGCATGCTGTCTCACTGATCGTATTGATGTTATCGGCATTGACATTGACAAACAATCCTACACGTTCGACGAAAGGTGGCAGCTGTTTGACGATTTCACGCGCTTTTTCCGGCAGGATGTACCTGGGGGAGTTTTCGTAAAATACAAAACCGAGTGCATCTGCACCCGCTTCTACTGCATCGAGCGCATCTTCAAGATTGGTAATGCCGCATATTTTGACACGCATCAGATTTGCAGACTCCTGATCGCTTTGCCATAGTCGTCGCTGCCATAGACATAGCTGCCCGCCACAACGATATCGACACCCGCCTTTTTGAGTGCATGTACATTGGTGTCATTGACACCGCCATCCACTTCGATCAGTGCATGCGCATTTTTGCGCAGGATCAGATCCTTCAGACGTGCCGCTTTCTCCACCACTGAGGGGATGAATTTCTGCCCGCCGAATCCGGGATTGACGCTCATCAGCAGCACCATGTCCAGATCGTTGATGATATACTCCAGATCTTCCGGACGGCTGTGCGGATTGAGCACGATCGCAGGAGAGATACCGAAGCTGCGTATATGCTGTATCAGCCGGTGAGGATGCTTCTCCTCTTCCAGATGAAACGAGATATATTTGGGTTGCAACGGTGCGAAGAGATTGACGAAGAAGGTGTTGTTCTCTACCATCAGGTGGACATCGAGCGGTCTGGTAGCAACATTTGAAACACTTTTGACCACAACCGGACCGATCGTAAGATTCGGTACGAAGTGCCCGTCCATCACATCGACATGTACAAGATCACAGCCCCCGTCACAAATCGCCCTGACCTCCTCTGCCAGCTTTCCAAAATCCGCAGAGAGAATACTCGGAGCCACTTTCATGACAACTCCTTTGCTTTTTTCCCGAATTGTACACTATTGTGCTTAAGAGGAGATCTCTTTCATTTTATGCGACTGCCAGCATGTGCGAGATCCTGCGTTTCAGGCTCTCGATGATGCCATGTGCTTCCGGTAGGGTACCGGCAAGCAGATGTGTTTTGAGCACCT
>JANTHT010000109.1 GCA_024762235.1 Sulfurospirillum sp. | reverse complement strand
ATTATTTACTAATAGAGGTTAAACGAAATAGCGTATCGACGCGAAACCGTAAGGGGCACAACGCGCGATTTTTCTGATCTCTTTTTCAGAAACGATCCCGCCCAGTGCAAAGATCTTCGCTTTACGTACTTTGCGGGTCGCTTCGCAAAGGAAGTCGGGACCTCTGCCCTCCCCCTTCCCGGGCGATGCAAATATGGGGCTGAGCGTCACCGCATCGGCTCCGCGCTCCTGGACAGCAAGCGCTTCCGTAACTGTATGGGTACTGACGACAGTGAAAAAACGCCGCGAAACGCTGCCGACCCTCTCATGCTGTGCCGAAGTGAGATGGAGACCCCAGAAACCGAGTTTGACGGCCAGTGCGATCTCGTGGTTGATCAGTGTTCGGGAGATACCGTACCTGCGCGCAGCCTCCAGAAAGTGCCTGGCATAGGGTTCGATAGTCTCGTTTTGTTTGTCCCGGAAACAGACAAAGTCCGGGGTGTGCCGTCTGAAGATTTTATGCAGATAAGCGTCGAAGCTTTCCAGATCGTCATAATAAGCGGGGTCAGTGATCAGATAGCTTTTCAACTGTTTGTTCATCAGTCCGCTTCTCCGACATCAGTGAGAGAGGTGATTCGAGATCTCTGACGATCTTTTTAAGAAGACGGGTCTGTTCCCTGCTCTCTTTGTATATCTGCAGCTTCAGATGTGCCATTTCGAAAAAAAAGACCAGTAGCAATCCGACACTTGCACCGAAGAGTGCGCCCATGAGTGCAAAAATAAGACCGAGCGGAAGGAAGAGATTGAAAAAGAGATAGGCACCGACTACTACGGCGCCCCAGGAGGCGCCTTGCATGAAAGAGAGTATCTTCTGATAGCTTTTGTGCATCGAATGCGTAATTAGAGAGACTCTTCGTGCAGCGTCACAGCACCTGCCAGATAGACATAGGTCAAAATCATGAAAATGAATGTCTGCAACAGCGCCGAAAAGGTGAGCAGGGCAAAGGGTGCGAGCGGTGCGATAAAGGGTGCCAGCATCAAAATAACGGCAAGAAAGAGATCGTCACCCTTGATGTTACCGAAAAGCCTGAAAGAGAGCGAGATGATACGGGATAGGTGTGAAACGATCTCTATCGGAAACATCAGCGGTGCGAGCAGCGGCTCGGGTCCCATGAAGTGTTTGAAGTAGGAGATGACACCGTTTTTGCGAATCCCTTCGTAATTGTAGTAGACAAAGACGATCAGTGCCAGTGCCAGTGTGAAGTTGATATTGCCGGTAGGAGACTCGAAACCGGGAAAGATACCGATAACGTTGGCTACGAAAACGATCAGTCCGATCGTCGCGACGAGGGGCAGATATTTTCTGGCGTTTTTCTCTCCGATCACATCTTTACCCATCGTGATCACTCCGCCGAGATAGGCTTCAGCAACGTTTTGTGTGCCTCTGGGGACGATTTGCATCGCGGTCGTGGCTTTCTTCGCGAACCAGAGGACCAGCGCTGCGGAGAGAAGCGTGTGTGCTACGATCAGAAAGAGATGGTTGTGGGAGAGTATGCCAAAAAAGGTGAAAACTTCATTCACGAATAATCCTTTTGAGAGTTTGATAATTTGCGCAATTTTACCCGAAAATCATTTAATGGCAGCTAAAAGATGCTCCTGTCCGAGACGATAGAGTGCAAAATCGAACCGAACCGGATCTTCGGGGTCGAAAAGGCGCAGCTGCGCAGTGAGTTCGAAGACAGCCCTGAGATCGTACTGCTTTCGCTGCAAAAGCCCCAGTGTGCGGGAAACATTGAAAGTATGGGTATCCAGAGGGATCAGCAGATCCGATCTGCTGATCCCTTTCCACAGACCCATGTCCAGAGCGTCTTTGCGTACCATCCATCGAAGAAACATGTTCCATCGTTTGTAGGGAGATCCGTTTCTTCCCTTCCAGGGAGTACCGACCAGAAAGGTATACCCTCTGCTGTGATATGGGTAGATGTCGTATATCGCGTCGATCAATGCGTTGATACCATGCAGTACATTCGCCTCTCTGCTGTATCCGGAAAGAAAGATCGATCGCAGGGAAGCCTCTCTTTTCAGACGCCTCAGGGCGATAAAAATGGCCTGTACATCTTCCGTTTTTTGAAAGCGGTAGTAGTGTGTTGCGAGGGTTCTGCGTATCTGCGCTTCCTCTGCATCGAGGAGTCCGAAATCGAGGCTTTCCAGAAAACGGACGATCAACGCAGCGTTTCCGTAACCGAACAGAGCGCAAAGCAACGCAACGGTTTCATTTTTGTAACGGCTTGCGACATGCAGCGGATCTGGTTTCGCCTCGCACAGTTCCCCGGCTCTGTTTCGCATCGCCGCTTCATGTTCCAGAAGCGCTCTTATCCGATCGATATCCATCTCAGAAAGCACTCTCCTTTTCATTTGTCCTGCTCTGAAGGAAATCGGAAATATTGACCAGTGCATAGATCACAAGAAAGATCATTAAACCCGGGAAGAAACTGAGCCACCATGCAATATCGACGACCCCTTTCCCCTCGCTCAGAATACTCCCCCAGCTGATCTGGGGCGGCATGATCCCGATACCCAGGAAGCTGAGCCCGCTCTCCGCGAGGATCGCGCCGCCCACACCGAAAGTAAAAGAGATAAAAAAGATGGGTGCCAGCAACGGTGTGAAATATTTGAGTATGATCTTCAGTCGGTTCACACCGCTCGCTTTGAGCACTTTGATGTAGGGTTTGGAAGAGATCGCGAAACTTTCACTGCGTATGAGCCTGGCCATACCCATCCATCCTGTCACAGAGATGATAAAGACAAGCACCCAGACCGAAGCGCTCATATAGGAGATGAGTGCCAGCAGCAGGAAAAATGTGGGAAAGGTCAGAAAGAGATCGATCATGATGACGATCACTCTGTCTGTAGTGCCTTTGAAAAAGCCGCTGCTGACACCTATGACCAACCCCAGAAAAGATGCGATGACCGCCGAACCCACACCGATACTCAAAGAGACTTTTCCCCCTTCTATGATCCTCGCCAGCAGATCACGACCCAGCCTGTCAGTACCGAAAGGGTGTTCGAAGGAGGGTGGCAGCAGAATAGCCGATTTATCCAGAGCATAGGGAGAGAGGGTATAGAAGTGACCGCCCCAGAACGAGATGAGTACGATTACGCTCAAAAGTGTGACGCTTGTCCAGGGTATCGCTATTCGCATTTTAACAGAACTCCTTACATAATATGGCAATCCAGCAGCCGATGTGGAGTAAAAGTGTCAGTAAAACAGCTGCAGCACCCATATCTTTGGCATTTTTCGCCAGTGGGTGCGTCTCGCGCGTGACCAGATCGACCAGATTTTCAACCGCACTGTTTAAAAGTTCGACGACAGGAATCAAAATCAGTGTTATGAAAAGTAACACTTTCTCATAAAAGGGCAGGTTGAGCACTAGTATCGCCGCCGTGAGAAGAATGCCGAAAAAGATCTCCAGTTTAAAAGAGGTCTCCGTCTTAAACGCAGAGAGGAGACCCTGCAGTGCATATGAGCCGTTTTTAAAGATCGAATAACCCGGCTTGTTTCGCATCTCGTCCCCCCTCTTCACAGCAGTCACTGCAATTTGTTACTGCAATATGTTATTGAACTCTCTGAATAATGCACTTATCTCAAACGGCTTCACGGCGGGTAGCCCAAATTTTCGGGGAAATTTTGACCCTGCCTCTGCAGATATTGTTCGAGCAGCAAATGATTCAGAAGATTCTATTGCATATCATAACAAATCTTCCCCCTCAAACAAATAGCTCTCTTTTTTATCAGGTGTGTAGCCGGAGAGGCTTTTTTGCCCCTGCACCTCTGCATGGGTTGCAAAAATATCAGAAATTATGTTACACTTTCAGTTAAGAGTTGTATGTAAACTGGTAACAGGTACAGATAATTAAGACAAAAATAATCTTAATTGGCTATACTTACGACTCAAAACACATAAATCAATCTAAAGGATGACCATGGCAACTGTAAAGTTAAAAGGCAATGATGTAAAGATAGGCGGTAATGCAGAAGTAAATGTTGGTGATAAAGCACCGGAAGTAACGGTAACGAATTCTGAAGGACTCGCGGACAAAACTGTCGGCGGTGCGCAGGATAAAGTACAGCTTCTCGTCGTTGTACCTTCACTCGATACACCCGTATGTGCGGCAGAGACAAGAAAATTCAACGAAGAAGCGGCTAAAATCGAAGGTGTCGACACAACTGTCATCTCTATGGACCTTCCATTTGCAGCGGGTAGATTCTGTTCAGCGGAAGGTATCGAAAACCTGACTGTCGCATCTGACTTCAGAAACAAAGATTTCGCGAACGCATACGGTGTACTGATTCAGGAAGGACCACTTGCAGGTGTCACTGCCAGAGCGATCTTCGTTATCGACAAAGATGGTAACGTCGTATACAAGCAACTCGTACCCGAGATCACTGAAGAGCCTGACTACGCAGATGCTATCGAAGCAGCCAAAAAAGCGGCAGCGTAAATATATCCCAATCCACAGACTCTTCCCTTCGGGGAAGAGATTTTCAAACACTACTTTATTCTTCTAACCATTTTTAGACTACAATCACAGCATGACTACCATAGTAACAGCACTTGGGGCGGAAGCGGCGCCGATTATCGAAAAATATCATCTTAAAAAAGAGGATAATCCGTTTTTCCCACTCTACAGCAGAGAGCATATCCGTCTGATTGTCAGCGGAATGACACCGATTCGAAGTGCGGTGGCGACAACCTATCTTCTCGCTACGGCAAAGGAAATGCCCCGGCATGTTGTCAACATCGGCATCTCGGCTTCATTACGCATGGAAGATCCCATTGGTACTTGCTACGCGATACGAAAAATCACCGATACAATGACAGACAAAGTTTATCATCTGCCCAAAAGGAGAGTCGCCATCGCGCAAACTGCCATCGCAACCTATCCTTCTTCTCAGCAGTCCAATATAGAGAAGCACCACCTCGTCGACATGGAGAGCAGCGGATTCTACGTCGCTGCCGCAACTATGTTGCCATCGGAAAAGATCTGGCTTTTCAAAATGGTATCGGATCATGGGAGCAGCGATATACCTGAACCCGCTTTTGTCAAAAAGATCATTGCACAGAATCTTCCGGCCATAGCACGCGAACTGGGCATATAGCTGAAAAGAGGCGGATACTTCTCCCCTGGAAGAGGTTGAAGTAGCGGTTTCCAGTGCCTCTTATTTATAGCCCTTTCTAAAGAAAAGGTCGATTGCCTGAGAATCCTGACCGGCCTGGACGTCGAGATTGAGATGACGGCTCAGTTTTCTTTCGACGATCGCACTGCTCTGCGCATCTCTGTTCTGATAGTAGATGATCGTCTTTTTATTGACCTTTTTACCCGCTTTGATATTGATACCGCCCAGTGCATTACGTGTCAGATCGAGGCGGTCGAGTTTGAGTTCGCGCGCCAGATCTTTGGCGAGGGCGCGACCGAAGATCTTTTCTGCGGCATTGGCTGCAGAGCTCTGTGCCCCTTCGCTCTCACTTACCGCAAATCCGAAGAGCAGATAGGAGAAGATATCCTTTTTACTCATCACCGGTTTGGATTTGAACTGGAGTTTGGGTTTCCGTTTGTCTCCGAGGATATCGATGTAGATAATCACATCTTCGATCGGATACGCCACATGCAGATCGAGAAGCGGATTGACCTCTTCGAGTCCCCTGAAGGCGATCGCCCCCTCTTTGATCTGAAAACGCTTGTCTCCCAGATCATACTCCCCTTCGAGGATGTTTATCTTGCCCAGCAGTTTCACTTTCGATCCGAAATCTTTACGCACTTCGATATCGGGTTTGAGCATGATCGTACCCGCTTCCACATTATACTCGATCTCGTCGAGACTTTTGATGTGCAGATCGAGGAAGGTGTTTTTGACGAAACTGTTGTCCGCTGCAGCTTTTTTCCCGGACTTTTTGATGATAATGATATCCGGATCCTGCGAAACATCCAGTACACGCGATTCGTAGGTGATGACGGTATCCGAGAGGATCACATCCCCTGAAACCGCCGTCTGTTCTCCGCTTTTGAAAAAGTCGATCTCTGTCGTCAGGCGGGTTTCGCCGTATCCTTCCATGCCCAGATAGAGTCTGTCGGTTTTCAGCTTTCCACCGAGCACACCGTTCCTCTCTTTGGCCTTGAGACTCAGAAAATCCTTCAGGACGAAATCGACCTGCATCGCACCCTTTTTCAGGATGACAAATGCCGGATGCGCCAGATGGACAGCACGGTTCATCTTTTTGG
>JANTHT010000108.1 GCA_024762235.1 Sulfurospirillum sp. | reverse complement strand
CTGCAGGAACGCCCCTTCTTTCACAGTGCACTGCGGCTGACCGACGCAAACAGGGCGCTGCTTGACAGGGTGGCGGATTCTGTCAGGGCGCTTCCGTTTGCCGCAGAACTGGTTGTCGAAGGGCATACCGCACAGGGTATCGCACCTGCCAGAAGCCGGAAGATGGCCAAAATAGTCGCCCGATATCTGCGCACAAAACTGCCGGGCCTCAAAATCATGACGGCAGGATATGCCAACACCTATCCGATCAGCGATGATCTGAAGGATCCGGCAAATACGAGAATAGAGATTATCGTCAGAAGGAGTGGTAAGTGAGTCTGTTTATGTGGGAATTGGTACTTGTACTGGTGGTCATGGTACTCTTTGGGTACATGATAGGATTTTTCACCGCCAGAGCGAAATATGAGGAGCGCTACCAGGAGAAGATAGCGAAACTGACCAATATCATCAACGAAAAGAATGCGGCGATCATCAAGATCAAAAGTGATCTGCGACTGCTTCAGCGGTTGCACGAAAATGATCATGGCCGTGAACATGAGTTGCAGCAGATGATTGAGAAGAAGAGCAAGGAGATCACCGCGCTCCGGGAGCGTCAGCATGAGATCGAAAAGCAGAATAGTGAAATCCTCAAAGAGCTCGAGATGATCAAACACGACAAAGAGTTGCTTCTCAAGGAGCTTGAAGAGAAAAGACAGCTTCTCTCCAACCAGGACAACATCATCGTCGAACTTGAACAGAAAATCAAAGAACTCACCCACGAGGTCAAATAGCAGGTTCCCGAAACCTGCACTCTCCGAAAACACCCACAGCAACCCGCTTACTACGCGATTTACACGATTTACGCTATACTCACTGATACGGTATCTGATTCTCAATGACTGGAGTATGGCACACCATGGCATCTGCACACCAACATACAAACAAACTGATAGAAGAGGAGTCTCCCTATCTGCAACAGCATGCGCACAATCCTGTCGCATGGTATCCCTGGGGAGAAGAGGCATTTAAAAAAGCGATACATGAAGATAAGCTGATTTTTCTTTCGATAGGCTACTCTACCTGCCACTGGTGTCATGTGATGGAACGCGAATCTTTTGAAAACGAAGAGGTTGCGGATTTTATGAACAGACATTATGTCAATATCAAAGTAGACAGAGAAGAGTTGCCGCATATCGACCGATACTTTCAGGACGTCTACATGCTGCTGAACAAACGCGCAGGCGGTTGGCCGCTGACGATCATCATGACGCCGGACCGCAAACCCTTCTATGCCGCGACCTATCTGCCGCCCAAAAATCGCTATGGCAGAGCCGGATTGCTGGGAATGGCGCAGTATCTCTGCGAAACGTTCAGGGAGAAGCGTGACAATGTCTACAAAAGTGCCGACTCGGTCGTCGCAGCGATGCAGAATCTCACGACACCTCAGGTAAAGAGGCGGGTTGCACCACCAAATGCCAGTAGATTGTCCGGGCGTTTCGTCAAAGGTGTTACCCGAAACTATGATCCCATTCATAAAGGGATCGGTGATGCACCGAAATTTCCGCATGCAACGACACTGCAGACTCTGCTGGATATCTACCGGCTGACATCGGACAAAAAAGCGTTGAAGCTGGCAGTCGATGCGCTCGAAGCGATGGCCAGAGGAGGGATCTATGACCAGATAGAAGGGGGATTTTACCGCTACAGTGTCGATGCGATGTGGTTGATTCCGCACTTCGAGAAGATGCTCTACACCAACGCCGAACTGATTGCATGTTATAGCGATGCCTGGCAGGTGACACAAAAGGCCCTTTTCGCAAAAGTGGTACGGGAGAGTGTAGAGAACATGGATGCACGTTTTCTGAAAGAGGGGCTTTACTACTCCGCCAGCGATGCGGAGAGTGATGCAGAAGAGGGAAAATATTTTATATTCGGATACGATGAAGCGAAAGAGGCGTTGCTCAGAAACAGTTTTTCACAAAGAGATGCAGAAGAGGTGCTGGCGTACTATCATATCATTCCGGCGGGAAACTTCGAAGGCAGAAACAACCCGGCCGTGACCGATGCACCGGTACCGAAGCGCCTGGAAGAAGCGCGGACGATCCTGCGTGCGGTACGCTCTCAGAAGCACTATCCTTTCATCGACTACAAGATACAGACCTCCTGGAACGCTCTGATGATCTATGGACTTTTCAAAGCATCGGTCATCGAACCCGCTTATGCGAAGAGAGCGAAAGAGAGACTCGATACGCTACTGGGAAAACTCTATATTGACGGCAGACTCTATCATCAGATTGTGTTGCCTAACAAACCGAAAATAGAGGGGTATCTTGAAGATTACGCCTTTTTGGTTTCGGCACTGATCGAGGCATATCAAACGCATTTCGAAAGAGCCTATCTCGATCTGGCGGCAGCACTGTTTCACACAGCGGAGAGGAAGTTTCATAAGAAGGGAAAATGGCTGATGTCCGAGGACGCTTTCACATCGGAAGCGACACTCTACGACACCTCTTATCGCAGTGCGCCGGCAGTGATGCTCGAAAATGGTCTCAAACTATCCCATCTGCATGAGGATACAAAAGAGTATGCTGCTGTGCATGCAGAGATTATGTCTGTGGCAGCTGAGTTGGCAGAAGAGCCGCAAAATTTTCCGACACTCACCGGTGTCCGGTTGCAGGAGCAGTATGGCTGGACGCTTCTCAAAGCGCCATCCGGACTATTTCTCAGAGAGGACGAGAAACTGCACGGTATCCGTTACCCCTATCTTCTGCTGAAACCATCAGAGTGTGAAGAGATAGTGGCATGTAAAATGGAGAGATGCTTCGCACATGCCAAAAATATCGAAGATATTGTTGAAAAAATAGAATAGATCAAAATAGTCTGCTAAATAAAACGAAAAAGGTGCCGATTTAGAGGGAACAGACCTCTTCTGAAAGGAAACCTTGTGGCGATTATGGACCTCTTCAAAACCTCCAAAGCGGCACCGGAAACGGTAGCGGCGGAGGGTTCATTTGAAAATATTGTACTCTATAGCGATAATATTCCCCAGGATTTGACCAAAATCGCCGCACGCTACGGGATCTCTCCCAAACAACTCGATTTCAGAATATTGGCATACAAAACGCTCTATCGCCAGAAAAACGCCCCGAAATACAACGAATTGACACTGCTGGAGCAGGAGCGATTTTTCACTGAGGAGAATCTCAGAAATCCCAACATCGAAATCAGACAGAAGATCAAGATAGAGGTTTTTTTAAAACAGAAGCAACCGAAATTTCCGATCAAGATGAGTCTCGGCGGGAACAAAGAGCTGACCAAAATAGTCATGAAAGTTCCTCCGCAGGAGCAGATCGCCTACAGTGAGAGGCTCCATGCATCGCTCGTTTCACAGATCGATGTCAGAAAAGCGCGTCTGGGATTGTTGATCGGGTTTTTGCACCAGAAATCCAAGGCGCAGATCACATCGCTCATATCGGAGATACAGGTCAACGGAAGCGTTGCACAGGAGCATAAAATCAACGTATGCGAAGGACTCGATCCCATCAATCAGAACAACGGTGAACTGATTCTGCACTATCTGGAAAAAGAGGCGGGCGAAGAGGGTGATGCTGAAGATCGCATCGACCACAGCCAGCGTGACTTCATGCATACGGTCAAAGAGGGTGAACTGGTGATCGAAGCGAAACGCTTTCAGCAGGGACGTCCCGGAAGAAACTGCAAAGGGGAGGTACTCGATTTTTCCAAGATAGAGCTCTGCGAAGATCTGGATGTCAAAGTGAGTGAAGATTTCCGTATTGAAGAGGATGACGACACGACCTACTACTATGCGCTTAAAAGCGGATTTATTTACCAGGGTGATGACGGTCGTTTTGAAATCAAGGATGAACTCTGCGTCGATGAAGTGAGTTTTCGCTCAACTGGTTCGATCGATACGGCTGAAAACGATCAAAATATCAAAATCAATATCGAAGGCGGAGACTATCTGCGCGATGCGATCGGACAGGGTATCAAGGTCGAGAGCAGTGAAGTGCGCACCAAAGGAAATATGGGCAGCGGTGCCGAAGTGCGTGCACAGGTGGTCGAGATAGGCGGTCAGACACATCAAAGCGCCAAAATCTATGCCGATGAAGTGAATGTCCATCTGCACAAAGGGTTTATCGAAGCCAAAGAGGTACATGTCAATATCATCGAAAACGGCAAGATCGAAGCAGACAGAGTCTGGGTAGAGAAGATGTCGGGCGGGGAGATTATCGCCAAGGAGGTCTATCTCAAAGAGGTACTCTCAAACGCGACGGTGATCGCATCCCAATATATCGAAATGGAGATTCTTAACGGTAACGGCAACAAATTTATCATCGATCCCAAATCCCAGAAAGATTTCAAAGAGCAGGTGGAAAAAGTCGAAGAGGATATCGCATCGCTCAAAGAGGAGATCAAGGGCAAGACCAAAAAGATAAAAGTGTTGCGCAGAAAGATCAAGAACGACCAGGAGAATGTCCGTCAGATCAACGAAACAGTCCTGAGTCTGAAACAGAGAAACGCGACAGTACCCCTCTCACTCATCAACAAACTTAAAAGCAATCAGGAAAATATTAAAGAGCATAATTTATTGTTAAAAGAGCTAAAAGATGATAAAATCGCGCTCGAAATGCTCGAAGCGGACCTCCGGGAGTTGATCAATTCGGTATTCAGTGCCAAAGTGGTCAACAGGACAGTCTGGAAAGAGTTCAACGAAGTGAAGTTCAAAGTCGTCGAACCGCCGGTTGAAGTCTCCCATCTCTTTGTAGATGGCGAGATGAGTGAAGAGATTATGCTCAAAACGCTGGAGGATGGCAAGTACGTACTTGAACGTAAAAAAGGATAACCCCTTACATGATTATCGCACTCGAGGGCGAAGTCGTCCATAAAGAGCCGACCCTTATTCATCTGAAACTGCCGACCGGCATCACCTACCTCGTACACATCTCTCTCAACTGCAGTGCCGCGATCGACGGCAAAAGTGTCAAACTTCATACGACGCAGATCTTCAAAGAGGACAACCAGAGTCTCTACGGTTTTGTGGAGAGAGACGAGAAAGAGATCTTCGACCGTGTCATCCGGATCACCGGGATCGGTCCTTCGACCGCGCTGGCGATCTGCTCGACGTTCAAACCCGAAGATTTCGCAGCGGCGGTGATGGCACAGGATGTGACAGCGATCAAAGGGGTACCGGGCATCGGCCCAAAAAGCGCCAAACGCCTGTTGGTAGAGCTGGGAGATTTCAATCTCCAGAGTGAAGCAGCGACAGGTGCAGGCGCGAGCCGTCATGAAGCCGCACTGGCGCTGGAGAGTCTCGGATTTAAAAAAGAGCGTATCCAGAAGGTGCTTGCGACCTGTAAAGCCGAGACAACAGAGGCGCTGATCAAAGAGGCGCTCAAAAAACTGACCTGATATAACCCCACCCTAAAGGAAGCCGTGTGAAATATGCAATCGTTTTTGGAGGCGTCAGCTTCGAACATGAGATCAGCATCGTCAGTGCCATCGCACTCAAAGATATTCTCATGCGTGAGAAGATCTACATCTTCTGTGATGCAGAGAGGGAGTTCTACCTGATTCCCGAAGAGAAGATGCAGTCGAAACTTTTCAGCAGCGGAGAATATAAAAAAGAGCAGAAACTGCTCCTGAAAAACGGCGGTTTCTACCAAAAGGGCATGCTCAAAGAGAAAAAAGCGGACTACGACATGGTGCTCAATCTCGTGCATGGCGGAGACGGCGAAGATGGCAAGCTCGCGGCACTCTTCACTTTTTTCGATATCCCCTTTATCGGGCCCAGGCTCGAGGCGAGCGTGCTCAGTTTCAACAAACTCTACACAAAGTGGTACGCGAAAGAGCTGGGTATCGGTGTGCTCGATTATGAAGTGCTGTACAAAGGGGAGTATAACGCCAAAACACCTTTTCCGTTCATCATCAAACCGCTGCGGCTGGGCAGTTCCATCGGCGTCACTATCGTCAGAAAGCAGGAGGAGCTGGAGTACGCACTCGACGTTGCCTACGAGTTTGACGATGCCGTGTTGATCGAACCTTTTGTGGAGGGGGTGAAAGAGTACAACCTCGCCGGATGCAAGGGAGAGGATTTTGTTTTTTCGATCGTCGAAGAGCCGCAGAAAGAGCAGTTCCTTGACTTTGAGAAGAAGTATCTCGACTTTTCACGTACCGAGCGCGTGCACGAAGCCGAGATCGACGAAAATCTCAGAAATGCACTGCAGGAAGCCTTCAGAAAGATCTACAACACCCTCTTCGAAGGGGCACTGATCC
>JANTHT010000107.1 GCA_024762235.1 Sulfurospirillum sp. | reverse complement strand
AGCATGATGTTCATGATACCGATACCTCCGACCACCAGGCTGATCGCCGCGACAAATCCCAGCATGACCGTCAGCATGGAGGTGATACTCGTGATGGTGGAGAGGAGTGCCTGCATCGTGAAGATCGAAAAATCATCTTCCGCATCCGGGCCAATATGGCGCTGCTGACGCATGATGCGCCGAATCTGCACAATCGCTTCATCCAGAGCGATCCCTTTTTTGGCCGATGCCATAATCAAATGGACTCTGTTCGTCCCTCCGATACGCCGCTGAAACATCCGAAGCGGCACGAGGACCACATCATCCTGATCCATACCGAACGTATTGGCCCCTTTTTTCGCCAGCACGCCTATGATCGTACAGGAAAAGTGTTCGAGGCGGATCTTTTTGCCGACAGGATTCTCCCCGGCGTTGAAAAGCTTGCCGGCAACCGTCTCACCGATCAGGCAGACATTCTGGCCCGAACGCTGCTCACTGGGTGAAAATTTTCTCCCCTTCGCAACCTGCCACTCCTGTATAATGAGAAAATCGTTCCCCACACCCCGGATACCTGTAAAGTAGTTTTTGTCGCCGTGCATGACAGTCATGCTCTTGTTTTCGACACCGGTTACTGCTTCAAGCGCATAGACATTTTTTTTCAGCACCTCGATGTCACGCATCTCGAAGGGTTTGGCCGTGGTCGAATGTCCCCCCATCCCCTTCGACTGTCCCGGGACGATGTAGAGTGAGCGGCTGCCGAGTTTGCTTACACTCTCGGTCACCGAAGCGCTCGCGCCCTTTGCGATGTTGACCATCGCGATCACGGAAGCGATGCCGATGACGATGCCGACCATCGTCAGCAGTGATCGCATCAGGTTGCGGCGTATCTCGCGCAGTGCGAGGATGAAAGCGTTAATGAACATTGGTATGGTCTCTCTCGATCATGCCGTCACGCAGATGGATCACCCGCGACGCATAGGCGGCTATATCCTCTTCGTGTGTGACCATGATGATCGTATTGCCACTCTCATGCAGTGATGTGAGCAGTTTCATGATCTCCACGCTTGTCGCTGTGTCCAGATTGCCGGTGGGTTCGTCTGCGAGCAGGAGCGAAGGGTCGTTGACGATCGCCCGCGCGATCGCGACGCGCTGCTGCTGCCCGCCGGAGAGCTCTCCCGGCTCATACGTCAGACGGTTCGCCAGTCCGACACTCTTCAGTGCTTCGACAGCACGTCTTCTGCGCTCGGCGGCCGGGATACCGTGATAGATCAGCGGCATCTCGACATTTTCGAGGGCAGTGGTTTTTTTGAGCAGGTTATACCCCTGAAAGACAAACCCGAGCATATAACGGCGAAACCAGGCGCGCTGATCAAGGCTTAGTCTGTCGATACGGCGTGTTTCATAACGGTAGGTGCCGCTGCTGGGTCTGTCCAGACAACCGATGATATTCATCAGCGTCGATTTGCCACTGCCGCTGGGGCCCATGATCGCCAGAAACTCTCCCCTTTCGATCACGAGATCGATCCCCCTGAGTACTTCGGTCCGTGCTTCGCCCTGCCCGTAATACTTCACGATCTTCTCGAGGTAGATCACGACGCCTCCTGCTCCTGGGCAAGTATCACCCTATCTGTCGCGCGAAGCGACGCCGCATCGACTGCCGTGCTGCTGCCATCCGTTCCTTTGACTGTGACATAGATCTTCCGGGGTGAACCGTTGCGCAACACCCACAGATGGGGTTTTGGATCATATGTCGCCTTTTCGGTATTCCTGGGACCGAACGAAACCTTTTTGGACGTTTTGACCGGTTCATAGAGCATCGCTGCACGCGGCACGATCCAGCTGTCGTCGAGCTTTTCGGTGATGATCTTCGCATCCGCGCTCATACCGGGGCGAAGCAGCATTCCCGTATTGTCGACCGAGAGCACCGCATCATAGGTGACGACACCGGAGACGATGCGGGAATTGATATGCACCCGGGTCACTGTCGCATTGAACTCTCTTTCACTGTAGGCGTCGACACTGAAACGCGCCTGCTGCCCCTCCCTGATCTGTGCGATATCCGCTTCGTCGATACTCACCTCCAGCTCCATACGGGAGAGATCGTTGGCGATCTCAAAGAGTACCGGTGTCTGAAATGCCGCCGCGACTGTCTGCCCCGGATCGATCCTGCGATCGAGCACAACCCCCGATATCGGCGCATAGATCGTTGTTCGGTCCAGATCGTAACGTGCGGCATCGACGGCATATTTTGCCTGCTCGACCTGCGCCTTTGCCGAAAGAAGCGTTGCTTTGGCGGAAAGCCAGGCCGCATGGTCACTGTCCCATCGCACCTGTGAGGGGAGTTTCCCGGCTGAATCTCTGCGGAGTTTGCGGTTTCGCAGATAATTCTTTTCCGCGAGGGTGTATTGCGAACGTGCCTGGGCATAGAGCGCCTCCGCACTTTTCAGTGCCGCCGCAAGCCGCTCCAGATTGCTCTGAAATTTTGTGCGGTCTATCTGCGCAAGTATCTCACCTTTTTTCACCCTGTCATTGTAATCGACTCGTACATCGGTGATGGTACCGGAGACTTCACTGCCCACCTTGATGCTCTCCAGCGGCTGCAGATAGCCGGTAGCCGCAACTGTCACCTCCAGGGAACCCCTGCGCACCGGTTCCGTGATATAACGCGCCGGCTTCACTTCTCCCGGTGCGAAGAGTTTGTAGAGTATCGCCGCCGCCGACACCAGCAGCAGTGCCACCATCCAGACCCACGCCTTTTTCCAAAAGGGCCTGGGACGCAATATCTGATCGAGCGCTTTCTCTTTCATCTTATCATCTCTTCATCGCGAAAAAGAGCGGCAGTTTCTCCAGCAGAATATTGTAGTGCTGGATCTTCTGCTCGAGTCTCTGGATCTTCAGGGAGTTTTTGAGCGAGGCGACATCGTAGTCGGTTTTCGTACCGGCGCGAAACTCTGCCCGGGTATAGCGGTAGAGTTCGTCGTAACGCTGGAGCATGCGTTTGGCGACCTCGATCTTCTTCTCACCTGCATGGATCGCTGCGAGTCGTTTGGCATATTCGCTTTCGAGCTCTTTTTTGCGATCTTCACGGGCGATCCTGCTCTGCATGTAAGCGAGTTTGTTCGATTCGATATCTTTTTTACTGTTGTAGTCCAGCGGCATCGAGAGCTGGATTCCGTAACCATACTCGTCACCGTCGTAGTTTTGGAAATCCCCCCGAAACTTACTGTAACCGTAGTTGCCGCTGAGGCTCACTTTGGGAAGATAAGAAGCACGGATCGTTTTATATTTTGCTTCGTCACTCTCGATCTGTCTGCGGTAGCGCTGCAACTCCAGATTTTTGGTCAGATAATCCTCTTTGTCGACCAGCGGAATCCGGGGCAGTGTCAGTGCCGAGAGTGCGCGGTGACCATAGAGTTTTCTGAGCTCGTACTTTTCAGACGCAAGGGCATTCTCCAGCGTGATCACCTGGTTTTCCGCCTGATCCACCTGCAGCATGACACGGCTCAATTCACTGATATCCGCTTCGCCCGCCTTGTATCGCTCCCGGACCACATCGGCATCGATCTCTCTGTTTTTGAGGGTCAGTTTCGCCTGCTCAAAGGTGAGCGTATCACGCTCGTACTGCACCTTCAGTGTGTAGAGCCGCTGCAACTCTCCCGCCTCTTCTATCTCTATTCCCAGCGCCTGCGCCTCACCCAGCGCTTTGGCATAATCGACCGCATACCAGATACCGCCGCTTCGGAAGATATCCTGATTCAACCGCACGGAAGCACCCGTCGTGGTACCGTCGAAGTTTCCGGCATTGACATTGCGTTGCCATGAAGCGGAGAGTCGCAGCGGCGAAATCCAGCTGTTTTTGAGTTTGGTCGTTTCGGCAGCCTGCTGTTTGCGTTTGAGGGTGAAGAGTTTCTCTTTTTCGGGTGAGAGAGGCGAGTCGGCCAGCAACAGCGCTCCAACCACCAGCGGAAGTATCAACACCTTTTTCATCGTTTCTCTCCTATCTCGACAGTGACGACACGTCCAAAATCGGCAGGACCCTTTCTGACCAGCTCCACACGGTAGGAAGAGATATAGTTCGCATCGGTCGTCGCAGCCGCTTTGTCGATCGTGTAGCCATGCGCTCTTTTACCGTCGATCAGGATCTCTTTCTCGCTGAGACGATCCCGGTCCGCCGCATCCAGATAGAGCACGATCCGACTCCCCTCCAGATCTTCCAGATCCATCAACTTCATACCGGGCGCGACATAGGTGCCTTTACGGACATAGAGCTTTTTGAGATAGCGGTCGTGTACCGCGATCTCCTTTTTGGCGATCGTATCTTCGAGTGTGGCGATGCGGTTTTTAAGATCTTCGCGCTGCAGCCGGAGCGAAAGCAGTTCATTGAGATAGCGCTCTTTGGTGAAGAGGCTCTGCCCTTTGAGATCTTTGATCCGTCGGTACTGCCGTTGCTTGATGACGATCTGACGGTCGATCAGCTGCAGTTTTTCTCTGTCGTTAGCCAACTCTGCAGACTCGAGTGCATGGTCGATCACCAGTACCGTTTTATCCACTTTTTTGAGTTCGTCACTCTGGTTCAGATCGACGATACGACCCGCTTTTTCGGCGGAAACTGTCACCGATTCGTACGGCTCTATCTGCGCTTTGTAACTACCTGCCAACAGCGGCAGGGCGCAGATCACTAAAAAGAGAGACTTCATGATGCGCTCCTTTCGGGTTTGATTTTATTGACGACGGCATAGAGTGCCGGAAGATAGACGAGGTTCAGCACCGTTCCCCAGAGCAGGCCGAATCCCAGAGATACGGCGATCGGCTGGAGAATCACCGCCTGTCCAGTTGCATAGAAGATCAGTGTGAAGAGCCCCAGAAACGTGGTGATCGAAGTGATCAGAATCGGCCGCAGCCTCAGTTTCGCCCTCTCGTAGAAGGTCTCCGCCTCACGGGTGCCGTGGAGAAAATCGAGCATGATGATACCGTCGTTGATCACGACGCCGGACAATCCCAGCAGACCGATGATCGAAGGCATCGCGAGATTGATTCCCAGCAGTTTATGCCCGATCAGCGCTCCGACGATCGAAAGCGGTATCACCGACATGACCATCAGCACATAGCGTATTTTGGGAAAGATGAAAAGCAGCGTGATCATGATCAGGAAAAGAGCGATCACGACTGCCCGCTGCATATCCGCTTTGAGTTGCTGATTTTTCTCGTTTTCACCCAGCAGGTCGACACTGATCCCCTCTTTTTTGATCGCTTCGATCACCGGTTCGATCTTCCTGAGGGCATCCGAAGCTGTCAGGCGCTTCTTGTCCAGATTGGCAAAGACCGTTTTGACCGTTTTACCGTTGCGTTTTTCGATCTTTTCATACTCTCTGGCCCTGACAATATCCGCCACATCGGTCAACTTCACCATCTGGCCAGCAGGTGTGGAGAGTTCAAACGCCATCAGCGTCTTCTCTTCATCCTTGTAGAGCGCCCTGGTTTTGATATCCATCACACCGCTTTGATTGAAAGTCATCGCTTTGCGGTTATCGAGGAAGTAGCCGGCAAGGGTGCGGGCGACTGCAGCCTCCGTCAGCCCCAGCCGCTCCCCGTAACTGTTGATCCGCAGTTTATACTCCATCTTGCCCAGCTGGGCGTTGTCACTGACATCCTTGACACCCGGAATCGCCTGTAGTTTCGTTTCGAGACGCTTGATCGCGGCGAGGATCTTCGCATTGTCACGGCCGCTCAAATTGATCTGAATATCACTCTTGATCAAGCCCGGTTTATCCTCCCTGACCCCCAGCTCTTCCAGGTGGTACTTCTCTTTGAAGGGGGCGATCTCTTTGCTGAGGCGTTTGGCCATATCGTAGGTGTGTTCCTCCCTGATCTTCGTCGGATCGTTGAAATCGAAACTGAAATTGAGGATCGGGTTGATATAGGCATTGAGAAAACTCTGCGGCTTCATATCATAGAGTTCGAGGGTGATGTAGATCATATTCTCACCTTTCTCATTTTCCCCCGCAAGCGAACGTCTCGATCCGACAACCGTGGAAGTCGCGCTGAGGGCGAGCTCTTTTTTGTGGGCCAGCACATATTTCTGGAGCTGCTTCGCAATCCGTTCACTCTCTTCGAGTGTTGTATCGACAGGGGCTTTGGCGGTGATATAGAGGTAGTTGCCGTCGAAACTGGGAAAAAAGTTGAAGTGGAGTGACTTCGCCGTCACCACTGTCAGTATCGGAACACCGACCAGGAAAGTGGCCAGAAAGAGATATTTGTAGCGAATCATTTTGTGCAGCAACGCTTCGTAGAGATCCTGAAGCTTCGTCCAGTCGAAA
>JANTHT010000106.1 GCA_024762235.1 Sulfurospirillum sp. | reverse complement strand
ACAAGTCGTACGATACCATCAAAAATATGCTGAAAAAGTCTGAAAACACTTCGCTGACCCTGCAGGAACGTGTTCCGGTCTATATCCGTTACTATACAGTCTGGGTCGATGATGACGGGGTCAACTTCAGGCCCGATATCTACGGATATGACAAAATCATGGCGAAGTTGATACGAAAGTTCTGACTTCGGGGGACCCCTTGACCAAACTTTATTCAATATATTAATTTACTATTTGATTGAACCGTTTACTTTTTTGTGCTAGAATTCCACTTGAATTTTTACAAGCGAACCGCCTGTCGGTGGGAAAAGAGGAGACCGTTTTTGGATACTGCAATGATTAGCGATGCTAAGCGTACTGAGGATTCAAGAAGAAATTTTTTAAAAAAAGCGGCACTGCTTACAGGCGGTGCGATCATCACACAAAGTGAACTTTTCGGAAGTACGGAGGCTGAAAAGGCACTCAATCTGCGCGCCGTACACCAGCACAAAGACTATTATGCCGAGTTTTACGAAAAAGACAGTTACAAGATCAGCGGACTTTTTGAGATCAATAAAGCCTTCATGGATACGAGAGCGCGTGAGATCACGCGTATTGACATCGATCTGATAAATCTTCTTTATGAGATCAATCTGCGTGTAGGAATCGATAAAAAGTTCAATATCGTTTCCGGGTACAGGACACCGCAGACCAATGCATGGCTGAGGCACCAGCTCGGCGGACGCAATGTCGCCAAACACAGTTACCACATGAAAGGGCAGGCGGTCGATATCTATGTACCCGGATTTTCACTGCACAAGTTGCGCAATATCGCGCTTTCACTCAAAAGGGGCGGTGTCGGATACTATCCGAAGCAGGGGTTTGTCCATGTAGACGTAGGCCCGGTGCGACAGTGGCGAAGAGGGTAGTTCCCCTCCCTTCCTCTACTTCTGTTCGAGGATATCGTACTCTGCCGGTATCTTCCAGACAAATTTCTTATCAGCGATCGGTTGATCTCTCTTTTGATTGTAAAAGCGGATCGTCACCCGGTTTTGCAGCTCGTCTCTGTAGCGAATCTCACTCAGTTTACCTTCTTTGAAAATTATGGTATAATCGATACCGTTGAAAGTGGTGCGATAGCGTCCTTCCCCGACCCGCTTTGCCTTGTGCAACAGTGTGAGGATATTGGGTACTTTGTCCAGTTTGGCAAAGATCGCCTGTTCGAGTTCGGGCTCGACGATCACCACTTTACCACTGCTATAGTATATCTTTTTATCGATGGGGTCTGTATAGATCCAGAGCGCCTGATTGTTTTGCTTTTTGGCAAAAAGTTTGCCCTTGTAGATGATTCTGCTCTGCTGGTCATTGACGATTTTCTGCTCGAAATCGGCAGAAAATGTCTTCATGCCGGAGATTGTAGAAGCTATAAGGGAACTTCCTAAGAGTGTGAATAGTAAAAATGCTTTCTTTTTCAAGTTTTTCCTTGTAATTATTGAATCAGATGCTCTATCGTGTCGATATAGAAGCTGAAAAAACTTTAGCAGATTAACATTAAATTTTTGTTAAAATAAAAATAATTATCTATAAAGGATCAAAATATATGATATCCTCAGTTGTAAGCAAAGTGTTTGGCACCAAAAACGATAAAATCGTCAAACAGTATCTCAAAAAAGTGAAATCGATCAATGCATTGGAACCCATATATGAGAAGATGAGCGATGAGGAGCTCAAAGCTGCGTTCAACGCACTCAGGGAAGCGGTCAGATCGGGGGAAAAGAGTCTCGACGATGTACTCTACGACTCGTTTGCGATCACCCGTGAAGCGAGTAAACGTACGACAGGCATGCGCCCTTACGATGTACAGCTGGTAGGCGGCATGGTTCTGCATGACGGCAAGATTGCCGAGATGAAGACGGGTGAGGGTAAAACGCTCGTCGCATCGCTGGCGATCGCGCTCAACGCCATGACCGGCGAAGGCGTCCATCTGGTGACGGTCAACGACTATCTCGCCAAAAGGGATGCTGCGGACATGGGCCGTATCTACAACTTTCTGGGATACAGCGTGGGCGTGATTACCAACGATATCCAGGATGATGCCCAGAGAAAGGCGCAGTACGATGCCGATATCACCTACGGTACCAACAACGAGTTCGGTTTTGACTATCTGCGGGACAACATGAAGTATGACCTCAGTGAAAAGGTACAGAGGGCACACAACTATGTGATCGTCGACGAGGTTGATTCGATTCTGATCGATGAAGCGAGAACCCCGTTGATCATCTCAGGTCCCACAAACCGTACGCTCGAGCACTATCACAAAGCGAACCAGGTGGCAAAACAGATGGTGCGTGCCACGGAAAAAGATGAAAAAGGCGAAGTGAAGCCCGAGAGCGGTGACTTTGTCGTCGATGAAAAGAACCGTACTGTCACACTGACCGAAAAGGGGATCAAAAAGGCGGAAGAGCTTTTCGGCGTCGACAATCTCTACAGCCTCGAAAACGCGATGCTCAGCCACCATCTCGATCAGGCGCTCAAAGCGCACAACCTCTTCGAAAAAGATGTTGACTATGTCGTCAAAGAGGGTGAAGTGGTGATCGTCGACGAATTTACCGGGAGGCTCAGTGAAGGAAGACGCTATTCGGAAGGGTTGCATCAGGCGCTCGAAGCGAAAGAGGGCGTGGTGATTCAGGAGGAGTCGCAGACACTGGCGGACATCACTTTCCAGAACTACTTCCGTATGTACAAGAAACTGGCGGGTATGACCGGTACGGCACAGACCGAAGCGACCGAGTTCGCACAGATCTACAACCTCGATGTCATCTCCATTCCAACCAATGTGCCGGTACAGAGAAAAGATATGAACGACCTGATCTACAAGAGTGAACGGGAAAAGTTCGATGCGGTCATCAACAAAGTCAAAGAGCTCCACAAGCGGGGGCAGCCGGTACTGATCGGTACCGCCTCCATCGAAAAGAGTGAAGCACTGCACAAGAAGCTCAAAGAGGGGAAGATCCCGCACTCGGTACTCAATGCCAAAAACCACGAGAGTGAAGCGCTGATCATCTCCGATGCGGGTAAAAAAGGTGCAGTTACTGTCGCGACCAACATGGCGGGACGCGGTGTCGATATCAAGATCGACGACGAAGTGCGTGAACTGGGCGGACTCTATATCATCGGTACCGAGCGCCACGAATCACGCCGTATCGACAATCAGCTCAGAGGGCGTTCCGGACGTCAGGGCGATCCGGGTGCGAGTCAGTTCTACCTGAGTCTCGAAGACAATCTGCTGCGCATCTTCGGAAGCGACAAGATACGCAACATCATGGAGCGTCTCGGAATCGAAGAGGGTGAGCATATCGAGTCTGGGATGGTAACCCGTGCTGTGGAGAACGCACAGAAGAAAGTGGAGACGATGCACTACGAATCGAGAAAACATATCCTCGAGTATGACGATGTCGCCAACGAGCAGCGTAAAGTGATCTACGCCTACAGAAACGAACTGCTCAGCCCCGACTATGACCTCTCGACAAAGATCAGCCAGAATCGTAAAGAGTATGTCGAGGATCTGCTGGCGCGTGCCGGTATCTATCCGGGCATGCCTGAAGAGGAGTATGATCTCGACAGGCTTATCGCGATTTTGAGGGAAGAGGTGCTGATCGAATTTGAGAAGAGCGATTTCGAAGGGCTTGAAGCCGACGCGATTGCAGAAAAGATCGAAAAGATTCTGACAGATATGTATGCGCAGAAGATGGGTATGGTCGATGCACAGCAGCGACGCGATATCGAGAAACTGATCTATCTGCAGACTGTCGACAACCTCTGGAGAGAGCACCTCTATCAGATGGATACACTCAAAACAGGCATCGGACTGCGCGGTTACAATCAGAAAGATCCGCTCACCGAGTATAAAAAAGAGAGTTATGAGATGTTCGTCGACCTGATCAAGCGTATCAAATTCGATTCTATCAAGATGCTCCAGAACATCCAGCTCAGAGATGAACGCGAAGAACGCGAACGTCAGGAAGCGATGGAGAAGATGCTTTCCGAGCTTGAAAATGCGGCGGATGAAGCGGTCATGAACAAAGAGAGTATTCTCGAACCCCAAAACAGCGAGCACGAGGCCGTAGCAGAAGCGACAGGACACAAAAAAGTGGCGCGCAATGCCCCCTGTCCATGCGGCAGCGGCAAGAAGTATAAAAACTGTTGTGGAAAAAGCGGCCCCAAAAAAGGGATTTTAGCCAATTAAATCCGAAATTCAGGGGACCCATTGCACTCGAACAGACTTGTTTTCTACCTTGTCAAAAAATATTTGCGCTTCGACAGGAGCCAGCCTTTTATCACGATCAGCGCACTGCTCGCTTTTCTGGGAGTCTCGATCGGATTGATGGTGCTGATTATCGCGATGGCGATCATGAACGGGACTTCCAAAGAGTTTCAGGAGAAGATCTCGACGATGAGTTATCCCATCACGATCCTGCCGAGGGAGGTGAAAGGGATTGACAAATATGCGCTTTACGCACTGGAAAAGAAGTTTCCCGACATGCATTTCGGTCCCTATCTCAACACGCAGGCGATCCTCAAAGAGGGTGAGCGTATGGAGGGGGCCGTCGTCTTCGGTGTCGATTTCAAGCGTGAAGCGCAGATCAACCATATCGTCGCGGAAGCGGTTGCCGACAAAAATCTCTCCAGATTTGACATGATCACGGGAAGGGGCATCGCCGATACCTTCATGCTGGAGCAGGGTGACAAAGTGACACTTATCTTTACGCAGACACAGCCGGGCGGCTTTTCACTGATGCCCGTCATGAAACGTTTCACCTACAGAGGGAGTTTCAAGTCCGGCATGCAAGCGTACGACAACGCCTATATCTACACGACGCTGGAGGGATTGTCGAAGGTCATGAAAGTCAAAGGGGATCGTTACGACGGTATTCATGTCGCATGTGACCATCCGATGGAGCGCATCAAAGAGATTCGCGCTTTTCTGCCTTCCTCTCTGGCGGCGATCGGCTGGTGGCAGCAAAACGGCAACCTCTTTTCAGCCATGGCGATGGAGAAGAAAGCACTTTTCATCGTACTGATGCTGATCATTCTCGTGGCATCCCTCAATATTGTCAGTTCATTGCTCATGACAGTCATGAACCGACGGCGTGAGATCGCCTTGCTGCTTTCGCTGGGCGCGAGTAAGTCGGAGATCAAGAAAGCTTTTTTCTGGCTCGGTTCCGCAATCGGCGGTGCGGGTATTCTGTTTGGTGTGTTTCTGGGGCTTGCCGGGCTTTACATCCTGGGACATTTTGACATCGTGACTCTTCCGGAGGATGTTTACGGCACGAGTAAACTGCCGCTCGATCTCTCGATGAGCGACTTTCTTTCGATAGTCGCCGGTGCCGTGATTATCGTGGTGCTCTCCTCCTTTTATCCCTCCAAAAAAGCGACCGAGATAGACGTATTGTCGACATTGCGTAACGAATAGCGCAGTGCACAGTGCCTTTTGGCAGAATATAAAACAGATCGAATAAAAGTTGCATTTAACCAAGATTAAATTGGCTTTCCTGTAAAATTGACAATGTAAAAATTGCATTTAAGGAGCAAGTTATGAACATGAGTGTAGTCGGAAGACAATTTGAACTCACCGATGCCATCAAAGCGCATATTGAAAGTGCCGTAGAGTCTCTGAAAAAATACAACCTCGATATCATCTCCACCAGAGTTGTCGTTTCAGCAGATGAAAAAAATGGTAAAAAAGGCTACACAGTAGAGTTTACAATCAACCTTCCACAAAAAAACACAGTGGTCATCAAACAGAAAGACAAAGATGTATACGCTGCGATAGATCTGGCGGTCGATCGTGCACAGAAAGTCCTCAGACGCCATCATGACAAGATGACAGACCACAGAAGCAAACAACCTACAGAGATCGCCAATGTCAGCATCGAAGAGATTGCAAATGCCGATATCAATGAAGAGGATGTCGACGAAATCGTACCGATGGAACTCGATCTCTATAAACCGCTCGAGATCGAAGAGGCGCTTCAGATGCTCAAGGAGAGCAACAAACAGTTTCTTATCTTTATTGACAAAGATGACAAGACACGCGTACTCTTCAAAAGAAAAGATAACAAATTCGGACTCTATTGATTTTTTCATCTGCGTCAAACTTTTGCGGCGCCCGGGCGCCGCAATCCCGCTAAACACTCCTAACCAAACTTTCGCTAAAATAGTGCCTGTCAGAGATTGAACAAAAAACAGATCGAAACAGAAAGGGGCTTTTTGAAAACCGTCACCGTTGCACACTCTCCCGATGCCGACGATATCTTCATGTTCTATGCGATCCGTTTCGGATG
>JANTHT010000105.1 GCA_024762235.1 Sulfurospirillum sp. | reverse complement strand
CGAAAGACCTGGAAGAGGTCTTTGCGCATCTCAGAGCAGGCAGTTACAACCACTACTGGGCATTTGACAAAGCGCTCAAAGCCGAAGGTGTCGCCAACGGATGTGCCAGTCTGGGTGCGGAATATGCCAAAACCGCGGAAGAGTACCCCTCTTCGCACTAAAGAAGTCATCATACAACTGCAGCCTGTCAGGACGAATCGCCTGACAGGCACTTCAGCGTCTCTATATAGATGAACGGCTAAAATTTTCGAAATCCAAAACGAAAAAGGCGGCAGAGATGATTCCTGTGGAGACGATGTTACTTTTTTTCGCCGCTTCGACGGCACTCGCGGTTGCACCCGGCCCGGACAATATCTTTGTGCTGACCCAGTCGGCGCTCTATGGTCCCCGTGCCGGCATCGCAGTGACGCTCGGACTCTGTACGGGACTGCTGGTCCATACCGCCATGGTCGCACTGGGGGTTGCGGTGCTCTTTCAAAACTCTGCACTCGCTTTCGATCTGCTCAAAACGGCGGGAGCGCTCTATCTGCTCTATCTCGCCTGGCAGGCTTTCCGTGCCGGCGCTGCGGAACTTCACACAGATAATCCCCGACGCATCCCGCCACTGCGGCTCTATCTGCGCGGTATCGTCATGAACGTCACCAATCCGAAAGTGGCGCTCTTTTTTCTTGCTTTTCTTCCACAGTTCACCGATCCCGCACAGGGTTCCGTGACGCTGCAGATAGGGATACTTGGCGGGATCTTCATCATCGCGACGCTTCTGGTTTTTGGATCGGTAGCGTGGTTTGCCGGTGCCCTGGGAAAGTGGCTGGCGCAGAGACCGGGGGCGCATGTCGTCATGCATCGTGTCGCGGGTACGCTCTTTGTCGCGCTGGCGATCAAACTCATACTTGTTGAGCAGTAGTACTCCCGTAAGGTCCAATTATAAAAAATAGTAATCTCTCTTTAAGTTCAAAAGTACTATAATTTTTCTAGCGATAATTTTTATCGACTTTATATCCGGGAGACGAAGATGGCAAAGCGTGGTAATGCAATCATTAAAGGGATTGAGACAGAGGAGGTCGTAAGACTTTTGAACAAAGCCTATGCCGACGAGTGGCTGGCATACTATCAATACTATATCGAATCCAAAGTGATCAAAGGGATCATGAAAGATGCTGCCATTGCCGAGCTCGATCAGCATGCGGCCGATGAGCTTCGCCATGCCGATCTCGTGTCGGACCGCATATTGCAGCTGGGCGGAACACCGCTTCTGAGTCCTCAGGATTGGTTTACGCATACCAATTGCGGCTATGAAACACCGCAAAATTTTGATGTCGTAGCGATTTTGGAAGATGCGATCAAGGGAGAACAGTGCGCCATATCGACCTATTCGGATCTGGCGGATTTGACCAAAGACAAAGATATCGTCACATACGATATGGTGAGTCAGATACTCGCTGACGAAGTGGAGCATGAAGAGGATCTTCAGGCACTGCATGACGACATCACGGAGTTCGTCGATCATATCAAAAGCACGATGCGATAACATAAGGGCACCTCTAAAGGAAAGAAATGAAAAAAATCTGGCAATACACAGCACTGTTTCTGTTTTGTGCGACGACACTTTTTGCGGCAGAGCCTCTGGTATCCGGTACATGGTTGCAGAAGCACCTGCACGACAAGGGATTGATACTCGTGGATGCTTCGGACAGCACGCTTTATGCAAAAGAGCACATTCCGGGCAGTGTCAACGCCCCCATCTCGCTGTGGCGTGAGAAACACGACGGCTATCTGCTGGTCAAAGATGCGGAAGCGATCCAGAAAGTGATGGAAAATCTGGGAATCGGCAAAGAGAGCCATGTCGTCGTCTATTCGCATCATGCAAATGCCAAAGATATACTCAAAGCGACCTATCTGCTCTGGGCGATGGAGTATTACGGATTTACCGAAAGTTCGCTGCTCGACGGCGGACTGGTCGCATGGAAAGCGGATGGAGGAGTCACCGCAACTGAGCGTGTCACACCGGCAAAGGGAGATTTTAAGGTGGCACCCAACAGTGCCATCGTCGCCGACAGGGCCTATGTGCAGGCGCATCTCGGTCAATCCGCCATGATCGACGCCAGACCCGCTATCTTCTATTTCGGTGCGCAGAAACAGCCTGTGCTCAAACGTGCGGGACATATTTCCACAGCGAAAAGCTACTTTTGGAAATATAGTTTTACCGGTGAAATGCTCAAGAGCAAAGCGTTGCTCAAAGAGATGCTGATCGACGGTATGGGGCTTTCTCCCGACAAACCGGTGATCACCTACTGTACCGGCGGACTCGAGACCTCGATGAACTTTTTCGTGTTGCACAGAGTCCTGGGATTTGAAAATATCAGACTCTACGATGCCTCGATGAAAGAGTGGGCAAACCTGGACGATACACCTATGACCAAATATCGCTGGGAGTAGTCAAAACCACAGGATTTCCGTAGTTCCGACAATTATGCTATAATATTAAAAAATAGAGGAGAATATCATGAAAATCGCCGTACCGGTCAAAGACAAAACATTGACAATGTTCAACAATGCGGGCCATACGCCCTATTTTGCCGTTTTTACGGTCAAGGGCGGGGGTATGTTCAAAGCGTTTGAACTACAGGATCTGCGTCCCAATCCCCGCACCGATCTGGAAGAGGAAGCGCATGAAGAGGAAGAAGAGGGGCATACGTGCAGCCACGACCATGACGACGAAGCGCATGTGCAGGAACATATGAAGATGGGAAAAGCGCTGGAAGATTGTGATTATCTGGTCGTCAAGAGAGGGTGTAAAAACACTGCAAGAGCGATGGCGGAGCATGGTGTCGGTATCAAAAAATACAACGGCACTCAGGCTGTCGCAGGTGCGATACTCTCCGAAATCTCTGCACAGCTCACCTGAGAGGGAGTCTGATTCCGCCGGTTTTCAGATCAGTCGGCGGATGCTCTCATAAGTAATTCCTTTAACATCTTCCGCATCGTTTTCGCATCGGTGTGAAACTGTGCCCCATGCCCCGGCAGCAGATAGCTGAAATCATACTGCAACAATCTCTCCATCGCGTGAAGCTGTGTCAACCAGTCGTACCAGCAGAAATCTTTGAAAGCGTACAGGCGGTTGCTTTTGGCATCGTATGCCAGATGATCCCCGCTAAAGAGGTAGTACGCTTTGTAAAGCAGGACCGTATGTCCCCTGGTGTGGCCGGGCTGGGGGATGATTGTCACCTCTTCATCCAGCACAAAGATCTCTTCGCCCCTGAGCGTGATCTCAGCATGTTGGATTTTGTAGTTGAAGTCGTCAGCATGATAGATCACATCGGCGCCGAAATGGTGTTTGAACTTTTGGTAATCGGCAATGTCGTCTTTGTGGGTCAGATAGATGTAGCGGATACCGCCCATCTCTTCGAGCGCACGCAGCAGCCGTCTGTCGAATCGCGGCGAATCGATCAGGATATTTCCCCTCTCTCTGCGGATGAAGTAGGCCGATGCCCCGAAGGAGCTTCTGGCGTTGTAGCCGCAAAAGTAGACATTCTCATGCAGTTTCAGAGGAAGGCTCTTTGTCACCGCGTCGATGCGCTCTCTTCGCTCCTTCATGCCGATGGCAAAAACCGGGCAAGAGAGCAGTGCGATGATCGCTCTCTTTTCAAGCGCATCGTCATCGGGCTGATGTTTGACATAGGAGAGGTCGTTTTCGAGTGTAAATGTCTCAGGTGCCAGACGCTCACAAACATGACAGCCGATGCAGCGGGTATCGACAAAGAAGTTGCCTGGAAGGTTGTCTGGATTGGTGCGTGACGCTTTTGCCATGACTGCTCCTATCTTCCGCTCTGGCTGGCGATACGGCGTGCACCCTCTCTGCAACGCAGCCACAGCGGCCATCTGTAGAGTCGTTCGGTGATCTTCTTGGCAGAGTGCGCGAGCCTGCCGTAGATGCGGATCTTTCCCAGATCGAGAATCGCATACTCTCCGCCCAGCGCGATGGCGATCCCTTTGATGCGGATATGGGCCGGGAGCGGCTTTTTGCCCTGCAGCAGGCGCAGGACATTGGTTGCGGCGTGTGCGCCGCTTTTGATGGCGACCTGCGCGGTATCGGGGAGGATGTTGCCCTTTTTGTCATGGATCTCGGCGGCATCGCCCGCGGCAAAGAGGGCTTCTGTTTCCGGTACCTGCAGCGTGTCATCGACCAGGAGTTGTCCCAGTTTGTTGTGTACCAGAGAGAGGCGACTCACGACCGGACTGGCCATAATCCCACCCGTGAAGAGCATGAAGTCAAAATCAACATGTGCACCATCTTCGAGGATCGCCTTATCCGGTTCGACACGTGCGATATGCGCCCCCTTGTGCAGGATGACACCCAGCTGTTGCAGCCGTGCTTCGGATCTGGCGACGATGGCAGGATGCATCCCCTTGAGGAGGGTGTCTCCGCCGGCGATGAGGTGAATCTGCAACCTCTCACACGAGAGGGTATTGCTCTGGTAGTAGCGGTTGAAGTAGTGCTGCATCTCTGCGGCAATCTCCACACCCGAGAGACCGGCACCGCCGATGACGACACTGTAGGCATGCCCGGCATGTTGTGCATTTTCGAGCCTGATGAAGAGCTCTCTTTCGAAAAACTGTTTCATCTCGAATGCGCCTGTGAGGCTTTTGACACCATGAGAGCAGCGCCGGAGCCCTTCGATCGAGGGCATGAAACGCGTCACACTCCCCGCACAGATCAGTAGAAAATCATAAGTGACCGGTGTACTGTTTTCCACAGTGACCCTTTTTTGCTGCAGATCGATATCCGTAACGGCATCGTGCAGGAAGGTGGCAGGAGGTGCAAAACTTCGGCAGAGGGCATGCAGATCGATGATGGTACTGTCGAAGGGAAGGGTATTTGCGACGAGCGCATACCCCTCTGTCTGCAGAAAGTGGTAGGGGTGTCTGTCGATCAGTGTCACTTCGATCTCTTTTCGCCCCGCCAGACGCGTCAGTGCGGAAACACCGGCATATCCGCCGCCGATAATCACTACCTTGTGCATGCTTGTTCCTTTGCTAACTGCATGCTATAGCAAAAACGTGTAGAACGTGTGTAATGGATGAGGAGGTTTTTGAAGCAGGGGCATCCACAGCTGCTACGGATGCCCGGTTGGAAAAATGTCGTCAGGTTGCGGGTTCGTCGTTGTGCTCCATCTCGTCGATGACATCGCAGAGCGGATCGTCGGGGTTGTTGCATGGCGGCAGCGCACCGCTGTTTTTGAGGTGCTCTTTGTCCGCGAAGATTTTGGAGGCGTTGTCCCAGTTGGCCAGTTTCCAGAAGTTCTGGACATATTTGGCACGTTCGTTACGCACGTCGATGTAGTAGGCATGCTCCCATACGTCGCATGTCAGCAGCGGTGTTTCGTAGTGCTCCAGCGGTGTGTGTGCGTTGGAGGTGGCGCGGATCTGCAGCTTCTCATGCTGATCGACGACGAGCCAGCACCAGCCTGATCCGAAGATGTTGACTGCAGCATCGGTGAAGGCATCCAGAAACTTCTCGAACGATCCGAATGTCTCGTCGATCGCTTTATGCAGCGCTTCGGAGGGGTGTGTCGGCTCGGGAGAGAGGCTGTGCCAGTAGAAGTTGTGGTTGAAGGTCTGCGCGGCGTTGTTGAAGATCGCCCCTTCGCTCTGGTGGATGATCTGCTCGAGGGACATCTCTTCATATTCGGTATCTTTGATGAGTGCGTTGAGTTTGTTGACATAACCCGCATGGTGTTTACCGTGGTGATACTCCAGCGTCTCCGCGGAGATGAACGGTTCGAGCGCGTGTTTGTCGTAGGGTAGCTCAGGTAGTTGATGTAGCATGTGCTCCTCCTCTGAATGGAATACAACATGATAGAACGAATGGGTTTAAAGCATCCTAAAGCAGCCGATTTAAACAATAACAATTTGTAATACTATATTTGGGTATAATGTCTAAAAATCAGAAAGGAAAGCGATGTATGGTATCAAATCTCTCCACCGTTTCGGATGGCCCGCACTTCTGGCTGTTACAGTAGCGGCATCCGGAGGTCAGTTGAAAGAGGATTTCGAAAATGTTCCGGTAGGCAAACTTCCCGCGAAGTGGCATGCAGATGCGACCCACCCCTCGTCCGATGCGCCACTCTGGTCGGTAGAGGCGGCGAAAGATGCCCCGTCGGGGAAGCGAGTGCTCAGGCTCGAAAATCTCTCCGGAAACAGAGGCTACACTTTCAATCTCTGTTATACAAAGGGGATCGACTTCAAAGAAGGCGAGATTTCCGTCAGGTTCAGAGCCGACAGCGGCCGGATCGACGAAGGCGGGGGCATCATGTGGCGGGTGCAGGATCATAACAACTACT
>JANTHT010000104.1 GCA_024762235.1 Sulfurospirillum sp. | reverse complement strand
GATGCAGCGTCTGACGACGCCTATACCCAGTATGCCGGAGCCGGAACACCGGAACTGGTCGAAGAGCGTGCGGTCTTCTCCGATACGGACGGTGACGGCGTGGCGGACAAGGATGACAAATGTCCCCATACACCCTCCGGTGAAATCGTCGACGAGATGGGCTGTTCCGATATGCAACGGATAGCAACGGGCAGAGGTCCCGGACAAGCCGTGGCACCCCAAACAGCTGCACCGAAAGTGGTCAAAGCGAAACCCGCGACTTTCACACCGATTCCCAGCCGGCGCGAGACGATGACAGCGCTTTTCGAGAGTGATTCCGCCAAAGTGAGTGCGCGGGGAAAAGAGAAGATACGCGATCTCGTCCGCCGGCTCAATCGTGATGGTTACAAATACATCACAGTGGAAGGGTATACCGACAACTCGGGTACTTTCGCGCAAAATGTCGCACTCTCCAAAAAGCGGGCCGAAGCGGTCAAAAAGCTGATGATCCAGTACGGCATCGATGCGCAGAAGATCGCTGCGGTGGGTAAAGGTGCGCTCAACCCTATCGCAAGCAACGACCGACCCGAAGGACGTGCCCTGAACAGACGTATCGAGATCGTGATAGAGTAGGCTCAGTCTCCGAGGCTGAAGTCTCTTCTGGCGTTGGAGATAGCCAGGATAAATCCGACGACGACATCGAGCGCCTGTGCTTCGAGAAGCAGCATATAGTCGAGTGTCGGATAGTCGCCGCTCTTATAGTAAGCTTTGACCGCATAGAACATGAGCCCTACGAAAAAGAGAAATGACATCAGAAAATCGATCCAGGAACCCGATCCTTTAGGTGCGAGAATGGTCGCTTTGATCAATTCTATGGAGAGGGTCATCAGTAGAAGTGCTGCCACGATGAAAAGAAAGACCTGATCCGGATATTTGAACTGGTTCAAAAGCGGATCTGTCAATCCCCTTTTGTGGGCGAGAATCAGAATCAGCGCCAGGATATTGAGCGGAATCAGGTCGAGTAGTACTTTCAATGCATTTCCTTCATAGATGCTGATACCGGAAATTTTAGCATAAAATGTTAAAAATGTTTACATAAGCTATTATATGATCAGAGAGGCTGGAATCCTCTATTAACTTTAAAATAAGATTAAAATAGTATAATTTGTGCCTATTTGTTAAATAGAAAATGCAATAAAATCACATCAGACAGGAGTAAATATGGGAAAATATGTAGAATTGACCAATGATAACTTTAAAGAGACAATCGCAAAAGGTGTCACACTGGTAGACTTTTGGGCACCGTGGTGCGGACCGTGCCGCATGATCGCACCGGTTATCGAAGAACTCGCGGAAGATTTCGAGGGAAAAGCGACGATCGCGAAAGTCAATACGGACGAAGAGCAGGATATCGCGATTCAGTACGGCATCCGCTCTATTCCTACACTGCTTTTCTTCAAAGACGGTGAACTGGTAGATCAGATGGTTGGTGCCGCCGGTAAGCAGGTACTGGCTGACAAGCTTGACTCTCTGCTCTCCTGAGGAGCGTCAGATAGCTGACAGAACCGATAAATATAGCACATACTTATCGGTTTCGAAGCCGTAGTTTTTAACTCATTCGTATGATACAAAAGAGACGGCAGAAGCGGGGGAGAGGATTCTCCCTCACTTACGTTTTCGCTTCCTTTTTCGGTGCACTGATGGTCGCCGGCGCATTTGCATACTACAACTACAAATTTTCCGAGTATAAATTTTTCGATTTCGATGCACACACTTTCTATACCGGCAGGGACATATTTGTACCGGAGGCACCGAAATATACCGTTCTCATATACAGCTCCAATATGCAAAACCGTAAAGAATTGGCACAAAAACTGAAAAAAAACAATCCCATTCTCGCCATCGATCTCTATCAAAAGAGATTTAAAGGTGAAGATAGTATGATTCCTGTAACCAGCGGTATGAACACGCTTTTGAAGTTTATTCAGCGATTCAATATCTATGAAGTGCCGTGTGCCTTCGAGATTGTGCGCTACAGGGGAACGAGGTACAAACAGAACAGTCGGATCGAAACGATCGAAGAGTAGCGATAGATGAGAAAGGAGAGCGTATGCTTGATTTAGCGATTATCGGCGGTGGACCTGCGGGACTGACGGCCGGACTCTATGCCACCAGAGGCGGTCTCAAAAATGTCGTCATGTATGAAAAAGGTTTGCCCGGCGGACAGATCACCCAGAGCAGTGAGATCGAAAACTACCCGGGTATCAAAGAGGTGGTGACAGGGATGGAGTTGATGGAACCCTGGCCGGAGCAGTGCATGCGCTTCGGACTCAAACATGAGATGGCGGAAGTGACACGCGTCTCCAAAACAGCTGCCGGATTTTTCAAGATCACCCTCGCGGGAGGGGATGAAGCACTGGCGGAAAATGTGATCGTCTGTACCGGCAGTACGCCCAGACGCGCCGGTTTCAAGGGAGAAGATGCATTTTTCGGCAAAGGTGTCAGCACATGCGCCACATGCGACGGCTTTTTCTATAAGGATAGAGAGGTGGCAGTGCTTGGCGGCGGTGATACCGCACTCGAAGAGGCGCTCTATCTGGCAAATATCTGCTCCAGAGTCTATCTGATACACAGGCGCGACAGCTTCAGGGCGGCTCCGAGCACGATCGAGAAAGTAAAAAGCAATCCCAAAATAGAGCTGGTGTTGAACAGTACGGTCAAAGAGGTCTATGGTGATGCATCGGGAGTCAACGGTGTACTGGCCGAAGACAAAGAAGGCAACGTCATCGACCTGAAAGTTCCGGGAATCTTTGTCTTTGTCGGCATGAATGTCAACAATGGTGTCCTGAAGCAGGATGATGGATCCTTCCTGTGTGATGTCAACGCACAGGGAGAGGTGATCGTCGATCTTGGTATGCGTACATCGGTAGAAGGGCTCTTCGCCGCAGGCGATATACGGATCGAAGCGCCCAAACAGGTAGTCTGTGCAGCGGGAGACGGTGCGGTCGCCGCACTGCAGGTCGTGGCACGGTCACTCTGATTTGACAGCGAAGAAGATACAATTTATGAGAACTATGATAACAAGGAATCAAGAAGCATGATAAACGTAGGCATCCATGGGTCAACCGGAAGGGTAGGCGAACTGCTCATCAAAAATCTCAAAGAGGATGAAGTTGCAAGAGCTGCGACGCTGCATGCGATCGAACAGTTCAACATTCCGGTAGATAAAGATGTACTGGTCACGAACGATACGAAAACCCTCCTTGAAAACAGTGAAGTGGTGATCGACTTTACCCTCCCGGACGGTACGGAGAAGTTGCTGGAGACGGCGCTCGCCGGCTATCCGACACCGCTGGTAATCGGGACGACAGGACTTAACAGGCATCAGCTCAACCTGATGGAAGATGCGGCGCAGTACATGCCGATACTCTATGCGACAAACATGTCACTGGGGGTCGCGATACTCAACAAACTCGCCGCGCTCGCGAGCGAAGCACTGGCCGATTTCGACGCGGAGATCGTCGAGATGCACCATCGTCACAAAAAAGACGCTCCCAGCGGAACAGCCCTGACGCTGGCAGAGCATGTCGCCGCTGCCAGGGGATTGGATCTGGACAAAGTACGTGTCAGCGGCCGCGATGGAAATATAGGAGAGCGTACCAAAGAGGAAATCGCGGTGATGGCTCTCAGGGGCGGCGACATCGTCGGCCGCCATACAGTCGGCTTTTACAACGACGGAGAGTTTATCGAGCTCAATCATACTGCCACCAGCCGGGACACATTTGCCAAAGGGGCTATCAAAGCGGCCAAATGGCTGGTCAAACAGCCCAACGGGCTCTACGGCATCAACGATTGTCTGGGGATATAGGGGATATATTATGTGTGCAGTTGTAGGGGTATTTAACGTAAAAAATGCATCCAAAGTGGCGTATTACGCGCTCTTTGCGATGCAGCACAGGGGGCAGGAAGCTTCCGGAATCAGTTCCAGCGACGGAAACCACATTTACACCCGTAAACGCAGGGGACTCGTTACGGATGTATTTGCAGATGAGGATACCTTTGAGTATCTCAAAGGTTCCAAAGCGATCGGGCATAACCGCTATTCGACGGCAGGAAGTGACTCCATCAGAGATGCACAGCCGATAGAAGCGAAGTATCTGCTGGGAGAGATTGCGATAGCCCACAACGGCAACCTGATCAATAAACTCGAAGTACGCGAAGCGTTGATCGCAGAAGGGGCGATTTTCCAATCCTACATGGATACGGAAAATATCATCCACCTGATCGCACGCAGCCAAAAAGACAATCTGCAGGAGCGCATCATCGAAGCACTCGATCAGATCAGGGGCGCTTACTGTCTGGTGATTCAGAGTCGCACAAAGATGTTTGCGATCCGTGACAGATACGGTGTGCGGCCGCTGGCGATCGGGCAGTTTGAAAACGGCGGTTATATCGTTGCGAGTGAAACTTGTGCTTTTGAACTGGTAGGAGCGAAATTTGTCAGGGAGGTGCGCCCGGGTGAGATGCTGATCTTTGAAAAAGGGAAAGAACCCACTTCGATACAGCTCTACGATCCGGACCCCAGGCCTTGTGCGTTCGAATATATCTATTTTGCCAGACCTGACAGTATACTTGATGGTAAAAATGTCTACGAAAAGCGTGTCGAGATGGGCCGGAGACTCGCACGGGAAAATCCCGTGGATGCGGATGTCGTACTTCCTGTCCCTGACAGCGGTGTCGCAGCGGCACTCGGATATGCGGAAGAGAGCGGCATACGTTTCGAAAATGCGATCGTGCGAAACCACTACGTCGGCAGAACTTTCATAGAACCCATCCAGGAGATGCGCGATCTCAAAGTGCGGCTCAAGCTCTCACCGATAAAACCGGTCATAGAAGGCAAACGCGTCGTGATCATAGACGATTCACTGGTACGTGGAACGACCTCCAGACAGATCGTGCGGATGCTCAAAGAGGCGGGTGCGAAAGAGGTGCATTTCAAGCTTGCATCGCCACAGATCAAGCACCCATGCCGCTACGGCATAGACACACCCAGTTACGAGGAGCTGATCAGCGCCAACATGAGTGATGAAGAGGTGAGGGAGTATATCGGAGCCGATTCGCTCTCGTTTCTCTCTCTGGACGGACTTGTGGAAAGCCTCGGACATGACACAAAATACTCTCTGGTCAGTTTCGATGGAAACTACTTTATTCAGTAGGCAGCATGAGAGATATTTTGACAGCTGGGCGATACTTTCGCCATAAATTCGGATGCAATGTCTATAAAGCGCCGATCTCGATTCTGGGCTTTACCTGCCCAAATATAGACGGGAAGGTGGCAAAGGGGGGATGTACATTCTGTGAAAACGAATCTTTCAGTCCCAACCTTTCCCAGAAATCCTCAAAAAAGTTCTACCTGAGTCCTGAGTCGGTGGAAAATCCGTTGCTGGAGCGTCAGATCGAACAGGTACGCAGCCAGTATCGCTTCACAAAAAACAGACTTGCCAAAAAGTTCGGTGCCAAAAAATTTCTGGCCTATTTTCAATCCTTCACCAATACCTACGCCCCGCTCGATACCCTCAAAGCGCTCTATGAAGAGGCACTGTCACAGGAGGATTGCATAGGGCTCAGTATCGGGACACGCACCGACAGTGTCAACGACGAAGTACTCGCCTATCTCAAAGAGTTGAGCAAAGAGTATGAGATCTGGGTCGAGTATGGCATACAGAGTGTCTACGACGAGACGCTCGAAGCGATCAACCGCGGGCACAGTGTCGCCAATATGAGAGAGTGGATCCTGCGTACAAAGGAGTATGGGCTCAATGTCTGCGGACATCTGATCTTCGGACTTCCCGGCGAGACACAGGAGATGATGCTCGACAGCGTCACCGCCGCCATCGACTGGAAGGTCGATTCGCTCAAGATTCATCCTATGTATGTCACCAACAACACCGCGCTTGCAGCCGACTACAAGAGAGGCAAGTTCGTACCCATCACCGAGGAAGCCTACATCGACACATTGATCAAGGCTTTCAGGATGCTGCCGGAAGAGATCATGATACAGCGTGTCACTGCCGGCATCGACGACGACTCCCTGCTGGCACCCGAATGGTGCCGCAACAAACATACCCAGATGAAACACATTCGCGAAGCTCTGCTGAAAGAGGGACTCAACTACTGAGAGACGCCGCTCACGGGTCACTTTCTGTGTAGATGTGAGACAAAGGTAAGCTATTTTATCACATTTCAGATCTGTTTGACCCTCTTAACTTTATGTTATCCTTTTGTTACCGATTTACTGTATAGTGGCGAAAACAATACAAAAGGAGATCCCATGTCAAAAAAAGATATTAAAAAACAACCAAAATCGTTTGAAGAGCGTCTGCTTTCCCTCAGACTCAGAAATTCGAAAGAGAAAAACTACCTGCTCGATGG
>JANTHT010000103.1 GCA_024762235.1 Sulfurospirillum sp. | reverse complement strand
CTCAACGCCATCGCCAAAGGGGACCCTGCCATCCTGGACAAGGGGTGTGAAGCATGCGGTTTTACCGGTTTGAAAGCACTTCTTGCAGTCGTGAAAAGGGCAGGTTTGAAAACGAAACTGCTCGACTACCGCACGAGTGCCGATGTCACCGGAGACAGCCGGAGGGTGGTCGGCTATCTGAGCGCGGTTGTGGGTTAAGGGGATGCACAGATACTATGCAGATAGATCCTCAGATCATGAGTGGTAGTTGGGTGCTTCGTTGGTGATGGTGACATCATGCACGTGGCTCTCTTTGAGGCCCGCTGCCGTGATCTCGACAAACTCCGCTTTCTCCTGAAATGTCGCGATATCTTTGGCGCCGACATAACCCATCGAGGCGCGCAGACCGCCGATGAGTTGATGAATGACGTTGCTCATTTTACCGCGGTAAGGCACCATTCCTTCGATTCCCTCCGGTACCAGTTTGTCCGCTGCCGTGCCTTCCTGGAAGTAGCGGTCGTTGCTCCCTTTTTGCATCGCGCCGATACTTCCCATTCCCCGATAGGTTTTGTACTGGCGTCCCTGATACATCAGCGTTTCGCCGGGGCTCTCTTCGGTACCTGCGAGCAGGCTTCCGATCATGACGGAACTGGCACCGACCGCCAGGGCTTTGGCGACGTCACCGGAATATTTGATACCGCCGTCGGCGATGATGGGCACACCCAGTTCACGCCCTTTGGCGGCGCAGGTGTCGATAGCGGTGATCTGCGGTACACCCACACCCGCGACGATACGCGTCGTACAGATCGAACCGGGACCGATGCCCACCTTGACTGCATCGGCGCCCGCTTCGACGAGGGCTTCGACAGCTTCCGGTGTGGCGACATTTCCCGCGATGATGTCGATATCGAATCTCTTCTTGATCTCTTTGACGGTGTCGATGATCCCTTTGGAGTGGCCATGTGCGGAGTCCAGAACAAGGACATCGACATCGGCATCTATCAGCGCTTCGGCTCTGTCGTACTGCCCGACACCGATGGCGGCTCCCACTCCCAGACGACCGAACTTGTCTTTGAAAGAGTTGGGAAACTCTTTGCGTTTCTTGAGATCCTTGATGGTGATGAGACCCGAAAGTTTGCCTTCTTCATCGATCAGGGGCAGCTTTTCGATCTTGTGTCTGTGAAAAATCTTCTCCGCATCGTCGAGAGAGATCCCTTTGGGTGCGGTGATGAGGGGCGCTTTGGTCATGACGTCGGCCACTTTGCGCTGCATGTCGGTTTCGAATCGCAGATCCCGGTTGGTCAGGATGCCGACCAGCTGTTCGTTTTCATCTACGACAGGGAAGCCGGAGATTTTGTATTCGTGCATCAGATTGTTGGCGACCTGAAGGGTGTCGGAGGGTTTGAGATGGATCGGTTCGTTGATGACGCCGCTCTCACTCTTTTTGACCCGGCTCACCTCTTTGGCCTGTGAAGCGATGTCCATGTTTTTGTGGATGATACCGATACCGCCCAGACGCGCCATCTTGATCGCCGCACGGTGTTCGGTCACGGTGTCCATCGCCGCGGAGACGAAGGGGATGTTGAGTTTGATGTTGCGCGTCAGTACGGTTTTGATGTCGACCTCTTTGGGGAGGATCTCGGAGTATTGCGGGATGAGCAGGATATCTTCGAATGTGAGTGCTTTTTGTCGGATATTCATAGTGTTACGCCTTTGCTTTGAGAATCTTTTCCATACTCATGGAGCCGTCGAAGAGGGTCTGTTCGTCCAGCGCTTTGGCGACAAACTGTGCGCCGATGGGGAGTCCGTCGCCGCTTTTACCGATGGGAAGGGAGAGGGCAGGCAGACCGGCAAGGTTGATCGCGATGGTGTAGATGTCGCTCAGATACATCTCCAGAGGATCTTTCATACTGCCGAACCTGAACGCCGGTGTCGGTGCGACCGGCATGAAGATGAGGTCCGCCTCTTTGAAGATCCCTTCATACTGTGCCTTGATCAGATGTCTCGCTTTCTGCGCACGGATGTAGTAAGCGTCGTAGTAGCCGGAGCTGAGGACGAAGGTACCCAGGAGGATACGGCGTTTCACCTCTTCTCCGAAACCTTCGGAGCGTGTCTTGAGGTACATCTCTTTGAGAGAGTCAGCGTCGGCGCGGTTGCCGTAGCGTACACCGTCGTAGCGGCTGAGGTTGGTGCTCGCTTCCGCCGTCGCGATGATGTAGTAGGTCGCGACGTCGTATTTGGAGTTGATCATGTTTTTGTGGACGATGGTATGGCCCGCCTCTTCGAGGGCTTTGATCGCCTCTTCCAGCGCTTTGCGTACTTCGTCACCCGCCTCTTCCATGTAGTTGTCGATGACGGCGATGGTCAGTTTGCGGTCCGGATCGATCTTGTCGCTCACCTTTTCGTGCGGGATATTCATGCTGGTGGAGTCTTTGGGCTCGTGCCCGGCGATGATGTCGTAGAGGATGGCGGCATCTTCGACATTTTGGGTGATAGGCCCTATCTGGTCGAGTGAACTGGAGTAGGCACCCAGACCGTAACGGCTTACTTTGCCGTAGGTCGGTTTCATGCCGACACAGCCGCAAAATGCCGCAGGCTGACGGATACTGCCGCCCGTATCGCTTCCAAGTGCCGCGATGGCGATACCCGATGCTACTGCCGCCGCACTGCCGCCGCTGCTGCCGCCGGGTACGCAGTCGGGATTGTGGGGGTTACGTGTTTTGCCATAAAATGAACTTTCGGTCGAACTGCCCATGGCAAATTCATCCATATTGGTGCGGCCGAACGGGCTCAGACCGTTGGCCAGCAGTTTGTCGATGACCGTGGCGTTGTAGGGTGCGACGTAACCCTGCAATATATTGGAGCATGATGTGACATTCCACCCCTTCACCTGAATGTTGTCCTTGATGGCGATGGGGATCCCTTCACCCGCTTCGGCCAGATCGGTGTCTGTGAGTTGTTCGACATAGGCGCCGAGCTCTTTTTTTGCATCGATCTCTTTTCTGAGTTCGCTTTTGAGTGCGGCGACTTCCTCTTTTGGAAGTGCCAGTGCTTCTTTGAGTGTGATCAAAACTCTCCCCTGTATCTGAATTTGTTACAATTTTATCGAAATGTTGGTTAGAGGTTGAAGCGGGGCGATATGGCATACTCTGTGCTGGATATCTGTCAATGAAAATTGGAGGTATGGCGATGAAAATAGCGATCTGGTTCACACTGCTTTGTATGCTGCTGACACATGTATCGGCACGAGATCTGCAGCACAATCTCTCGTGGGTGCAAAACTGGGGTTACTGGCTGCAGGATGCCGATATCGACACGATCGCGGAGTCCCCATACGATCTGATGGTGATCGACTACAGCCGGGACGGCACGGATCAGACGCGCTACAGCCGCGGCGATATCGCAAAACTGCAGGCGAAAGGGAAACTGGTACTTGCTTACCTGAGTATCGGGGAGGCGGAGGATTACCGTTTTTACTGGAAAGCGGGGTGGCATAAGGGAAGGCCCGCATTTCTGGGCGGGGAGAATCCCGACTGGCCGGGCAACTACAAAGTGAAGTTCTGGTACAAAAAGTGGTGGAATAAAGCCCTCAAGCCCTACCTGGACAAGATTCTGGCAGCCGGATACGACGGTGTCTATCTCGACCTCATCGACGCTTACTGGTACTGGGGCGAGCATGGGTATAGTGTACGAAAGATGGCGAACAAGATGGTAAAACTCGTTTCGAAGATCAACCGCTATACTGAAGAAGAGTCGTCTGACGGTTTTATCGTCATCGTGCAAAACGGCCTCGGAATCGTCGATGACGCTTCCCGAAAATCAGTAAAACGATACTTTCAGGCGATCGACGGCGTCGGTGTGGAGAGCCTCTTTTACAACTACTACTCGAAAGAGGATCAGGCATATCGCCAGTCGCTGCTGCAACGTTTCGGCCGGCAGGGCAAAAAGATTTTGAATGTCGAATATATCGATGAAGGGTACTATGACGACTACCGGCAGAAGCTCGACAAGAGTGCTCCGAAAATGGTCGGCTACGGGGCTGATCCGGATGCGGAGCTCGACAGGTTGACCCGTTTTGACCAATAGCAAGTATCTCTGTTTTGTCTGAAAAAAGCCTTCAGTGATTTTCAGACCTGTCGATATAGGATCAGGGATACTCCCGAAAGGAGCAGTCATGCAGATCAGAGAGACAAATCCACAGTTCAACATGCAATACAGTTCGCTCGAGATAGCGATTTCACATGCGCGTCAGACGCAAAAGGGTGGTGGCTTCAGCGAGTCGATCTCCCTCGATATACGTTTTACGGAGTTTACGCTCCAAAGCGGCGACTTTCATAAGAGAAATACGCATGCACACGGTGCACTCATGACGATGGTCGAAGGCAATCAGGATATCAAAGATTTTCTGATGGGTCTGGAGCATGAAGGGATGCTTTCGCTCAAAGATCTCGGCTACGAAGGCAAGCCGATTTTGAAACTGAGCCCGGAGGAAGCCTCTTCACTCATCGCCGACGGCGGCTTCTTCTCCGTCGAAAATACCGCAAAGCGGGGTGCCGACTTCGTGCTTTCCGGTGCCGGTGACGACCTGGAGATGCTGAAAGCGGGACGCGAGGGTATCGTCAAAGGGTTCGAGGAAGCGGAGAAACTCTGGGGTGGAAAACTGCCCGATATCGCCTATGAGACGCAAAAACGGACACTCGAGATGATCGATGAAAAGATCCGGAGTCTGGGAGCCAACGCCCTGGATCTCGCTGCATAAGGAGGATACGATGACTATCATGCCAAACAGCAACGCTATCGCTACACAACTGATCAACAGTGACGCAACGACGCGTCAGATGACGACCGATCCTGTCCGTGCCGTACCGCAAAGCATGGTCGAGCAGAAGACGGTCGAAGCCAATGTCACGGCGATCAAGGCGATCGACGAGATGCACGGGAGCCTGCTCGACATCAAGGGGTGAACTCAGAGCACCCCTATCTCTACGGCTCTCTCCCCGCTTTTGAACGTAAACGGTTCTCTGTTTTTCGACTCCAGTCTCAGCTGCACCGTATTCTGGTCGAGAAAGCGTACCCGGACATCGGCTGGGAAGTGGAGGTCGCCCAGCGTATCGTGTGCGTCGCGGGGCGGGAAATAGAGCGTATAGGTGCGGTGAGGTTCGATCGCTATAGTAGCCCGGCTCTGATCGATGACGAAGCTCGGTTCGGGAAGCTTCCGGGTATGAAAACGCCACTTTTTTTCCACTTTTTTTCCATCCGACAGATACCTCAGCACGACACTGTATGTCGCGTCATAGGCGAGCCTTGTCAGCGGTAAAAGCGCATACTGGCCCGGCTTCATCATGTGGTTGGGGTCGTTTTTGGCATAGAGGATTTTGGAGCGGATCTCTTTGCCGCTGGGATCGAAAAGGCTGATGGAGCGGACATCGGCCTGCCTGATATAGTAGTCGTTGAACTGTACGGTGACTGGGAAGCCGCTGACGTCGTAGTCGGGCAGCGGGTCCGGGGTCTCGTTGTAGAAAACGGGCGGGACGTCGTTCTGACCGTCGTAGGGGTAGACGACGATCTCTTTGGAAGCGATCTTTTCCGCGCTCAGGATCTTCAGCAGCCGGCGCTCTTCTATGCGGTGAAGCGGATCGACGCAGATCTTGTAGGCGTAGCGGTCGGGGCCGCTGTAGCTCTTGCCGCTGCATGCTTCGTTGAGATCGTGCACGCCCATGTCGAAGACAAAAGCGTTGTAGTCGGTATCTTTTCCATCCTGTGCCACACCGATGCCGATCTCGTCGCTGATGAAGTCGAGAAATCCGAAACGGTGGTAGATGGCGGAGAAGAGGTTGTCGATGGCATCTTTGTAGTCCAGGGAGTTGTTGGTGACATTTTCTGTCAGCATCGCCACTCTGTAGCCGGCGTAGACGGCTCTCTCATGCGGCATCTTTCCGGTAAATCCGGGTTTGCCTTTCGTCTCGTAGTGGCCCGTTTCATGATTGGCGATGAGGTAGGCAGCATGGTTTTTCGCCGCTTTTTTGAGGATCTCGCTGGTGCCATAGGGCGCCATGCCGGCATTTTGCCGCAGGGTGTTGAGATACTCCAGCGCCATCGTCTCTTCATAGACGGTATCCATCACGGGCGGTTTGATCTTGAACGTTTTGGAAGAGGGGGGCAGCCAGAGGGCGTAGAGATCGATCACGACGATGATGGCATAGAGCAGATAACGCATGCAGTTCCTTTCGCATCTTTATCTCTATTATGACCAAAAGAGCGACCGAAAGGCAATTAAAAGTAAAAAAAAGTTTCCAAAGTGTGTCACACTTACACATTGAGGCGGTAAAAAGTCATATTTGTAAGGATTTTATTAAAGTTTTCGGGTGTTCGGCCGAGGGAGTGATTTCAAGTTTTTTAAGGGGCATGAGATTTTAAGGAAGTTAAAAGTAAAGCCCTGACCCTCAATCTACTTCAATCTATAGATTTTCCAACATCTTTCGTGCGATGGCTTCCGCTTCCGCTGCGCTCATCTGATCATGCGCATCCAGCAGCAGTGAGGCTGGGTGTTCATATGCCGGATGCGGCTTTT
>JANTHT010000102.1 GCA_024762235.1 Sulfurospirillum sp. | reverse complement strand
GCTATACGATGATCGTATCTTTCCTGTCAGGACTGGTCGAGATGATTCCGACTTTGGTATCGGTCAAATCTTCGATTACTTTGATATACGCTTTGGCGGCATTGGGAAGTTCGCGGTATTCGCGTATACCTTCCACCTTCCCCCACCCTTCGAAAGTTTCATATACCGGCGTTACAAACGCAAGGTCGTAAGGGACATAATCGATACGCTTCCCTTCGAATTCATACGCGACACATACCTTGATCTCTTCGAAGCCATCGAGGACATCCAGTTTCATCAGCGCAATCTGATCACACCCGTTGAGCCTGCAAGCATGTTTTGCCGCTACCGCATCGAACCAGCCGCAGCGACGCTTGCGCCCTGTCGTCGTGCCATACTCATGTCCGCGCTCGGCGATCAATTCACCGGCCTCTCCCAAATCCTCAGTCGGAAACGGCCCATTGCCCACACGTGTACAGTAGGCTTTGGCGATCCCTGTCACTTTGCCTATATCCCTGGGGTTGAGGCCGAGACCGGTGCATGCACCGGCACTGACCGTGTTGGAACTGGTGACATAGGGATAGGTACCGTGATCGATATCGAGCATGGTTCCCTGCGCACCCTCCAGAAGCACTTTCTTCCCCTCTTCCAGAGACTCCCACAGAAGTTTTGTCGTGTCAGTGATGTAGGGATCGAGATGTTCTTTGTAACGCCTGATCTCTTTCAACAGCTCCTCTCTGGTCGGAGGTGTGATCTCCATCGCTTTAAAGAGGATACTTTTGTCTTCGAAGTATTGCATGATCTTCTCTGTCAATCTTTCGGGATGTGCCAGTTCCCCTACCCTGTGGCCGTTACGCTCTATTTTGTCCGCATAGGCGGGTCCTATCCCTTTGCCTGTCGTACCGATCGCCTTTTTACGTAGCTTCTCTTTCCCCTGGTCGATCATCGCATGATAGGGAAAGAGCAGATGCGCTTTGTCGCTGATAAAGAGTCGATCTTTAAGGTCTGAGAACTGTTTCAGCTCTTTGTCGATCAGGTTTTCGGGACTCAGTACGACGCCGTTACCGATGATATTGATCGCTTTGGGATTGAGCACACCGGACGGGATGATATGCAGGGCATATTTTTTACCATCGACGACGATTGTATGTCCGGCATTATGCCCACCGGCGAAGCGACAGACGACATCATGTGTCTGCGCCATATGATCGACGATTTTTCCTTTTCCCTCATCTCCCCACTGGAGCCCCACAATCAAATCCGCTTTCAATTCTTTTACCATTATTCTCCCAATTCCTCAATAAGATTGTCCGTATAGAGTGCAAAACCGATGGAGTCTCTCTCTTTATACCTGTAGTTGCCGCCCATTCCCAGCGTCGCATTGCCTTCGATATAACGAAAGAAAAGATTGTCGTAATAGTGCATCTTCGCATAATAGAGCGGTGCGATCACAACCGGCATATAACTGATCTTTGAAACGAGCAGCTTGATCTTACCGAGCTCCTGCTGCAACGCTTCATCGACTTCGTCCATCACCTCATCGATACTCTCCGCATCCTGAATGTACGCGAGTTTACTCAGCCACGGGATATCGAGTTTCAGTATCTCCTCGAGATTGGCACTTTTGAAAAGTTCCAGATCGAGTCCAAGTTTCTGCGCAATGAGCCGGGGAATGTTGATATTTGATATCTGCAGCAGCGGTTTTAGATGGAGTGCTTCCAGGATCTGCGCGCTGTCGTTGATGCTGATGGAGAGATCGTTTTCATTGATACACTCCGCACCGATCTGATACTGTTCCTGAGAAGGGTATCTGAATACCGGCTGTATGTAGAACCATCTGTTCTGTGCGACACTGCGACCCAGGCGCCGCGTGATGATGCGCACCACATCGATGGTGCTGTCGGCACGAAGCGTGATGATATGGTTCTGGCTGTCGGAGAAACGGATCACCTCTTTTTCATCGAGTGCTTCATGCTGATGGTAGGAGAGCATCGGAGTGACGATCTCCTCATACCCCTTTCGATAGAGCAGATCACTGGCTGTTGCTTCGATCTGACGCTTTTGCAGAGCACTTTTACCGAAATAGAGCCTTGTGAGACTGGGGATCTCATGTTCATAAACCATATTTTTTCCTCACGTCTAAGTAACTACATAGAGTATAACAAAATTTTAGTAAAAGCGGGGAAATGGCTTCAGAACCACCCCAGTTTGATCGCGAGTACCATGGCAATGAGCAGCAGTAACAGCGGGAACAGGATATACTTGTTGAGATACTTTTTGATGAACGTGACGCCACGCTTGCGTATTTTGGTGATGACAGTTCTCTCTCTCGCTACCGCCCGCTCATCCAGAAAAGCAAATGCCAAAAGCAAGACGATCACGAATATCGAGAAAATGATATTGTCGGGCTGACGTCTCAGCGCCAGTCCCATGATCGAAAAGAGCAGCTGGATCATGACAATGATTACGACAGCGTTGTCAACGCCTCCTTTCCATCGAAGTACTTTGTGGTGCAGATGGGTTTTATCCGGGTTGAAAGGGGAGAGACCTCGCTGTATACGCCTTATCATGACAGTTAATGTATCGATAATCGGAATCGCCGTCAAAAATAGCACCGATGTGACGCTGATATAATCGATCGCTTTGATCGCAACGACCGATATTGTAAACCCCAGCACCAGCGAACCGCTGTCACCCATAAAAATCTTCGCCGGATGCCAGTTGAAAAAGAGAAAAGCGATGATCGCGGGAATCATCAGTGCCGATACCGTCATGATGAAAGTATCATGATAGACCATGCCTATGTAATAGAATGCGCCAAATATGACAATCGAGACACTGCCGGAGAGGCCATCAAGCCCGTCGATAAGGTTGAGAGCATTGGTAAAACCTACAACAGCCACAATCGTCACTATCAGCGACAACAGCAAAGGCAATGTGATCTCGTGCCCGAACCATATGCCCAATGTCTCGATTCTAAGACCGTCGATGAAAAAGATCAGCAGAGTGGCGACTGAGATACCGATAAACTTGGCTTTAGGCTCCACGCCGCGATTGTCATCATAGACACCTATCAGGAAAATGATCACAGAAGCGATAACGAAACCTTTATAGTGCCATGCAAGCGACGTATAACAGCAAAGCAGTACCAAAAAGAAGGCAAGGAAAATCGCCATTCCGGCACCGCGGGGGATGGGATTGATATGGGCGCTGCGTTCGTTGGGGATATCGATCATCCCCATCTTTGCCGAGAGTTTGGTGATGCTGTAGGTAAAGAATAGAGAGAGCAGGAAGCTTAATACGATATCGATACTTTCAACCACCTGACACTCCCTTGTCTGAAACGCGTTTACTTATAGGTATAACTATATTTGAAAAAGCTCTGAGACATATTTTTCGGCTTCACTGCATTGAGCACGATACCGACATTTTTAATCTGATATGATTTTACCATATCTTCCAATGATTTCAAATACTCTTTCTCCGAATATTCGGATCTGAAAACGATCAGGGAGATATCTGCCAGCTTCATGAGCAGGAGCGCATCTGTGACCATACCCATCGGCGGTGCATCGATGATGATGTAGTCATACTCTTTACGCAGATCCTCGATGATCTTGTCGACTTTGCCAGACTGCATCAACTCCGAAGGGTTCGGCGGAATCGGCCCGGATGTGATGATGTCGAGATTTTTGATCTTTTTGTGCTCCCAGATCACCTCTTTGAGCGTATTGTTTTTGGAGAGTACGGTACTCATACCGATCTTGTTCGTCAGGCCGAATACCCGGTGCAGCATCGGTCGTCGCATATCCAGAGAGAGAACGATCGTCTTCTTGTCGCTCATCCCGAAGACTGCCGCCAGATTGGTCGCGATCGTCGTTTTACCCTCACCGGGGACTGTCGATGTAACGACGATGACCTTGCTCCTGTTCTCGGTCGGAATAAATTCGAGATTGGTACGGATCAGCCGCAGCGCTTCACTCGCTACAGACTGCTGATCTTCGATCGTGAACATCTTGTCAGCCGACTTGACCTGCGGTACCACACCGTAGAACGGGATCCTGGTATTACTGACGATATCTTCCCTCGTTTTGATCTTGTCATCGAGCACTTCTCTCAGATAAGCCACGATCATCGCTGTCAGAAATCCGAGCAACAGGCTTGTCAGCAGAATCATCGGTACATTCGGCTTGACCGGTTTTGTCGGCAGAACCGCCCTGTCGAGCACCCTGTTCCCTGAAACGGTCGAAGCTTTGTTGATGGACATCTCCGCCTGTTTCTGCAGCAGGAACTCATAGGTCTGTTCGAGTACTTTGTATTTTCGCTCGAGTGCCGCCAGTTCCCGCTCTTTTTCAGGATACTTCAGCAGTGTCGTCTCGCTGTTGTAGAGTGCATCTTCCAGCGATCTGCGCTTCTCGCTCAGAGAGTCGCTGATACTCTCGATCGCACTCTCCAGAGCCATACGAATATCGTCGATCTCTTCATTGACCTTCTGAACATCGGGATGCTCTTCGGTAAATTTCGACTCCAGCGCGATCTTTTTCGATTTCGCCTTCTGAAGATCATCCAGAAGCGACGCAAGTACCGGATAATCTTTGGCCAGAGAAGAGACAGCACCGTAGTTGCCGGTTTTAAACTCGTTGTAGAGGGCATTGAACGCACTCTCCTGCACTTTGACCGTCTCGAGCTCTCTCTTGAGCTGGCTGCGGTTTGTCAGAATCACCTGAGACTCGGTCTTGATATCCACAAGATTGTTCTCTTCCTTGAAGTTCTCCAGTTTCATGGCAGCCTGCTGGAGTTTTTTACTCACTTCCAGCAGTTGCTTGTCTACAAATCCGAGCGCTGTTGACGCCTTGGATGTCTTTTTCTCGACACTCAGTTGTAGATATTTGTCAACGAGATGATCAAGAAAATCTTTTGCACGCTGCGGCACGCTGTCCTGATAGATCAGCTTGATGACAGAGCCGTTTTTGGAGACAGGGAAAACATTCAGATTTCTGGCGACCTCATCCACCGCACGATCTTTGTTGAGCACTACGAAGGCATACTTCGCATTTGCCAGATCACCCTTTTTCTGTACGACCATGGTGAAGTAGCTGTTATCGATCTTTTCATTAAAAGCAAACTCTCCGGAAAATTGGAGCTCCCGTGACGTTTTCCCCAAAAGAGAGGCAAGAGATTTTCTGACTGATGTCAAAATACCGCCATGATCGACATAGAGCTTGAATTTCTGGTCATTGATCGGTTCAACGACAAACTTAGTGCCATACACCAGAGGATTTTTAACTTTGAGTTCACTGATTTTTATCGGTGAACTTTTGTAAAGTTCGATCTCTTTATAGTTGTTGAAAGTGAAATAGCGGACCTGAAAACCGACATCTTCGAGCGCTTTTTCAATCAATGATCTCGATTTTAGAATCTCCACTTCCGTGTCGATCAGTGTCGCTTCATTGTTGACATTGCCGCCCCGCACCACATTGTCCAGACTGAGATCGAGATTGTCGTTACTGACCTCGATGGTTGCGTATGTCTCATAGACAGGTGGCGTAAAATAGGCATAGAAGAGCCCACCGACAAAGAAAAGCGAGATGATGAAGAGACTCAGTGCCTTGTTCTTGCCAAAAATAGCAACTACCTTTTTGATATCGGCTGCATCTTCCAGTTTAGACAATTTCTTTTTTGTTTCCATAGTTTGTTCCCTTTCCCTTATTGTGCCGGTACATACGGTGCTGCATTGGCATCGGCCGCATTGTTGACGTTAAACAGATGTGTGTTGGTCAGGTATTTGCCTGTATAGAGCACACCGAGGATCTTTGACGCCAGATCGATACCCGGTACCGCCTGATTGATCGCCATATTTCTCTGTCTCTCTTCGTTAGGCATTACATAGATCACATCATTTGGATAGAGTGTCAAGCCGCCGCTTGTCAATGCGCTGACCGAGGTCAGATCGAGTGTATTGACGATCGGTTTTTGCGCAGTACCTCTGATAATCAACACTTTATCACGTTTGGCGTAGTCCGTGAGTCCGCCGCTGCGTCCCAGCGCTTCGAGCACATTGGTCGTATCTTCGATAATATTGACTTTCCCCGGTTTTTTCACTTCACCGAGTACGATGACGCGTTTGTTCAATACCTCTACCGTGACATGGGCATTTTTGAGATATCTCGCATACTCCCTGGTGAGCAGATCCGCACATTCGCGTTCCGTGAGTCCCGCAACACGCACAACACCGATCAACGGCAGACTTACGGTACCGTCACGTGCGACAAGGGCGCCCCTCTCATCTGCGGGTGCCACCTGTGCCCGTACGTCTCTGGTACTCAACTCCGGATGGTTGTAGATCAGAATCGAAAGCCGGTTATTGGGCATGATCTTATATTCATAGTGTGCGTTTGCAAGATTGCTGTTTAAATCAGTTGTGCAGTTTGAAAGCTTCTTATTGTCATTGAACAAAACATACTGTTTGGACTTGCCACTACAACCACTCATCAATGCCATGACCAAAACCAGTGATGCCGCTGTCAGATGTTTAGATCTCATGTTTTAATACCTTTGATATTTTTTTATTAATT
>JANTHT010000101.1 GCA_024762235.1 Sulfurospirillum sp. | reverse complement strand
GTCGTGACGAAAGCGCTGGTCCATGAGAAGCTCGACAACGTTGCGAGTGACGAAGATCTTTCGAGGTATATCCTGTGAATTGCGAAGAGACCAGCGCCGGTTTCGTCGCGGTCGTGGGACGGCCCAACGCCGGAAAGAGTTCCCTGCTGAACTTCTTTGTCGGGGAAAAGCTGGCGATGGTGTCGCACAAAGCCAACGCCACCAGAAAGCGGCTCAATATCATCGCGATGCATGATTGCTGTCAGATCATCTTCATCGATACGCCGGGCATCCATGAGAGTGAACGGCTGATCAACCGGTTCATGCTCGACGAGGCACTCAAGGCGATGGGAGATGCTGACCTGGTCCTTTTCCTCTCGCCTGTTACGGACGATCTGAAAAATTATGAAGATTTTCTGCAGCGCAACAAAAAAAATATCCCCCATATCGTTTTGCTGACCAAAGTCGATGAGGTGAAAAACGAGAAGGTGCTCCAGAAGATGCAGGCGTTTCAGAAGTATCAGGAGCATTTTCTGGAACTGATCCCTGTTTCGATCAAAAGAGGAACTGACAAAGAGGCGGTCTTTTCGACGATCTGCAAACATCTGCCGCGCCATCCCTACTACTACGACCCGGAGATATTGACCACGGACAAAATGAAAGATATCTATAAAGAGTTGATACGCGAGTCAATATTTGAAAAAACTTCTAAAGAAATTCCCTATTTCACCGATGTAGTGATTGAGAGGGTTGAAGAGCTGCCCGATCTCGAGAAGATTTATGCCCGGATTGTGGTCGAAAAGAAGAGCCAGAAGGGGATCATCATCGGTAAGGATGGTGAGACGCTGCGGCGTATCGGCCACCATGCGCGTAAACTGATCGAAGATCTGAGCGGCAAAAAGACATTTTTGAAACTCTTTGTTGTGGTGAAGCATGGATGGACCAAAGATAAGAAATCTTTAGGAGAACTCGGCTACAACTTTTAGCGCGTTTCAAAAGTCGTTTCAACCCTGTTAGATCACTAATAGGCAGTTGAAATGTTGAAAAAGAGTATTATCGACCGGCGTAAAGGGAGTATCGTTACGCTCGATCCCTATTCTCGCAAGTCCTATCGTTATCGTGACAATGTCATCACCGAAGAGAGTGTCAAAAAGTTCGATGACCGTGCTTTTTATATCTCCTATGTCCAGACTAAGGATATCATCTCTTCAACGGTCGATATTGAAACGGGGATCCCCGAGGAGGATCTTCGGGATGCGATCGAGATCAAAGCGTACGATGAGATGGGGCTGGAGAGTGACAGAGAGTACTCCATCTTCTATTTTCAGGCAAATCGTGACGACGGAGAGTTCCAGGTCTTCAATGTCATCGCGATAGACAAAGATGTACTGAGCGATATTTTCGGGGAACTGAAAGAGATCAAGTACATCGACTACATCACCGCCGCGCCTTTCCTGATGCGTGCACTCTATACCAAAAATCTTCTGCCTCTGGATAAAACGGACTGTTTTGTCTATTTTCACAAAGACGACGCTTTCGTTACGATCTACAAAAACGGTGAATATGTCTTCTCCAAATCGATTAAATACTCTCTGGGGTATATCTCCGACACATTTGCCAAAGAGTTGGGCAAACGCATAGACGAGAAGAGTTTTCTCGAGATGCTGCAGAAGACGGGACTCCAGCACGAAAACAGTGCTTATCAGCAACAGTTGATGAAGATCTTCGGGGAGTTGTTTGTCTATGTCAACGATATCATCCTCTATGCGAAAAGAGCCTATCGCCTGGAAGGCATCGATCAGGTTTATATTGGAACGGAGATCGGACAGATCAAGGGGATGGAAGAGTTCTGCTACAACTATATTTCACTGCCGACCAAATATCTCGATTTCAAGATCTCCAAAAATGCCGCGGAAGTAGCAGTCGAGCCGCTCCATCTGATGATGATCGAAAAAGCGGTTGAATATCAGACATCGCACGATGATAGTCAGAATATTTCGATTTTCCGGAAACCGCCGCCGCTCAAACAGAGACCGAGCGGCAAACTGATACAGGTGATCGCCGCGAGTCTGCTCCTCTCTCTGCTCTATCCGGGATATCAGTTTGTCTATGAAAAGATATTTCTCAGACCCGAACTTTCAAAGCTCGATGCCCGGTATCAGAAATATGCACAACAGAGCCGCCAGATGAAGGCCGCGATGGCCAAAGTGCAGAAGGAGAAAAAAGCGATCGAAGCCAAACTCGCTGCAAAAAGCAAAGATCTCGCATTTCGCACCAGCCTGCTCAAAGAGGTTTATCACAAAAAAGTGAACTATCCGATGAAAGCCAAAATCATGACGGATCTTTTCGAAAAAGTCAATGCCCATCATGCCAGAGTGGTCGAGACAAAAGAGAACAACAACACGATGACCATCACCGTCCGAAGCCAAAAAGATAAGTATCTGACGGAATTGATGGAAGATATGGCGATGCGTAAAAATTACGATGTCAGCACCGAGATGATCAAAAAAGATGAGAACGGTTCATATTACGAGAGTTCGATAAAGGTGGGGTTACATGGCAAGTTCTAGTCTCAACAAAAAAGATCTGTTCAGCCAGATCGATACGTTTTTTCAGAATAAAAAGTCTTCGGAAGTGTCGATGTTCTATCTCATCGCGGCACTTCTGATCGGGTATCTGGTCTATGAGTTTGTCTTTTCCCAGACAGACAAACAGCTGAGCGAGACGCAAAACAGGATCGTGCAGGTGAAGCAGAAGCTCAATACAGAGCGAAACTACCTGTCGCAAAATACGCCGGCGAAACTCACTTCGCTGCAACGTCTGGTTCGCTCCAAAAAGCAGGCATTCGATGATACACTCTACAAAATCAGTTATGTTGACAACACACTCACTGAGCTCTCCTATCTCCTCTTTGACGACGAGAACTGGGCGAAATTTGTAGATAACATCTCGGCGCTTGCCAAAAAGTATCATGTCGATATCCGGGAGATCGGGAACAAGTTTTACAATCCGACTTTTCAGAAGATCACGCATGTGGTCGAGATCGATGTTGTCTCCAAAGCGAAGTTCACCAACATGATGAAGTTTATCAATGCCCTGGAGGAGTCGCCCCTGGTGATCGATATTAACGCAATAGAGATGCGTAAACCTGACGACAAGCTTCTGGGAAGTTTTAAAATCGCAGTATGGGGGATGAAGTATTGATGAAGAAGCTAATGATGACAACCATCATGCTCGGCAGCGTCACGCTTCAGGCGGAAAATCTGCCTGCAGCGGGGGGTGAACGCCTGGCATTGATAGAAGAGTATAAAATGATGTTTTCCAAAATCGGTGAAAAGCGTATCGGTGCCTCGACTCGGGAGATCGAAGCGGTCAGGCCTCCTTTTATCCGGCTCTCCAAAGAGGAAGCCAAAAAGGTGGTGGTGAAAAAAGATGGTACAAAAGTTGCTGTGAAGAGTGGATATGTACTGCAGGCGATCGTCAATGATCGTGCCAAAATCAACGGAAAATGGTATAAAAAAGGTGACAGAATAGACGATTATACACTTGTCTCGATTCAGAGCAGTGGTCTGTTTTTGCAGAACAATGAGTTTAAAAAGAGATTAACGTTGAGGAAGAAAAATGAAAAAATCAGTATCAAATAGAGTGAGGCAGACATTTGTGACAGGTATGTTGCTGACGATGGTCGCGGCACAGTCACCACTGCTTGCAAAGAGTTGCAGCCACCGTTCCTTCAACATCAAAGTCTCTGAAGAGGTGGCATCGAGTGAGATCCTCAACCAGTTGAGCAACGAGTGCAGCTTCAGTATCGTCACCAAAGACAAGTTCGCCAAAGAGAAGCTCGATGAAAAACTTTACGGGCTCAATATCCGAAAGAAACGGCTGGAGGATATTTTCGATATTCTGATCACTTCGAAAGGACTCTCTTATAGTTATGATGACGGTGTGTTGGCAGTCAGCGGCCTCAAAACCAGAACTTTCAGAATCGACTATGTCAATACCGAGCGCAGCGGCAGTTCCAATATGGATATCTCACTGACGGGAGATACGGGTGATTCGGCCGGCGAGGATAGCGGTGCCAAAGGGGGAAGCCTCTCGACCGGTGCGAACATCCTCTCTACGGATAAATTCAATTTCTGGAGTACGGTGCAAAAAGAGATACAGGATATCCTGGATTCGGAATCTATCGAAGGTGTGCCCGAATTTGCACCGATCATCAACAGAGAGGCGGGGCTGGTCACGATCAAGGGAACGACCAGACAGATCAACCGGGTTTCGGCTTATATCCATCAGATGATGCAACGATTGCACAAGCAGGTGCTGATCGATGTGAAGATCCTCTCCGTCTCTCTGGACAACTCCAGACAGACAGGTATCAACTGGGGTGAAATCTACAAACTGCAGAATATGCAGCTGGCGTATGAGATACTCAACACGAGCGATACCAGCAATGTCGACGGTGATACGATCAACGAGATCAACAAGGATATCGGTAACGGACATGCGACATTTATGCGTCTCAAAGGCAACACCGGGATCACGGATCTGATCAAGTTTCTGAAAACCCAGGGGGATGTGACCTCTATCTCCAACCCCAAAGTGGTGACACTCAACAACCAGCCGGCTGTCTTCAGTTCGGGAGACCAGCTCTACTACAAGCTCTCATCCAGTTCGCGTCAGACGGGTGCGAATGCTGCGACTGAAACATACAACAATGAAGTGGTCAAATCGGTCTTTGCCGGTATTTTACTCGATATCACACCGGAGATTACAGATGATGACGAGATTATATTAAAGATCAACCCTTCGATCAGTTCGGTCAAGACCAATGTCAAGACGGACGATTCGGGTGTGAGGAGACTCCCCCCGGATCTGATGAAAAAACAGATCTCATCGGTTGTCAAACTCAAAGATGGCGAAAAGGTGATTCTGGGCGGTCTGATCAACACGCGTAAAGGAGAAGATACGACCAAAGTGCCTATTCTGGGCAATATACCGCTGCTGGGATATGCGTTTCAGCAGAAAAAGACGGTGGAAAAGCGTGAAGAGTTGATTGTGATCATCACGCCGCATATCATCCGCAACGACCGATATGCCAAGCCGGTTTCACTGAGTGATCTGGGATACCGGAAGATTAAATATTAAACAATGCAAATCAAAGGAGAAGCCATGCGTATCAATCAGATTGTCGATCAGGAGCATCACTCGATATTGGAGGATAAAGCTTTTATCCGACAATTTTCGCTGCTGTTGTCGTTGATTATCGCGATATCGCTTTTTCTTATCTACTACAGTGTCCATCGTATCGATCACCTCTCTGTGCCTGCGCTATTCCAGGAGGAGACGAAGCCGCTCTCGCTGGGAGAGGTAGAGAGAGAGGTCAATGGCAATGTCATCACGCTGGAGGTGCTCGAAGACACCTTCAGCGATCTGGCGCAGATGGACCTTCAGGAGCTTCAGATGCAGCGTGAAGCAACTGCCCCGGGTGCGGTGCAGAAGCCATCCGCGCCATCATCCGGAGTGCGTGCAGTTGCCAAAAAGGCACCGTCCGGCTCACACATCCGCAAATCCGCAATCCAGATCACTTCAACTCCGATCAGCGGCAAACGTGCACACCCCGCCAAATCTATCGGAGCGCTGCGTAAGAAGTTTTACGCCTCAAACGATATCCGGTATGCGTTGCAGATTGCCGGGAAGCTGATGGATGCCCAAAAGTACAAAGAGGCGCTCAAGTGGTCGCTGATCGCAAACGAGATCGCTCCGCAGAGTGCTGCAAGCTGGATGCTCTTTGCGAAGATCAAGCTGAAAATGGGGAAAAAACAGGATGCCGTCAATGTTCTGAGTGCATATCTACAGAGTTACGACTCCGCCAAAGTCGCCAGAATGCTGAAAAAAATCAAATCGTGATAGAAGCAGGTAGCATATGAGAGAGAGAAAAGCACTGAGTGTTGTAGATTTTTTACACGAAAACAAGATTATCTCTGCCGAAGTGGTTGCTGAGATAGAAGCGGAACTCGAAGAGAGCGGGGACGATCTGGGATCGATTCTGATCCGGCGGGGACTTGTCAACCATGATACACTCAATATCCTGCTGATAGAAGCGTTCAAAAACGGTCTGATACTTCTGGGTGACATCTACGACAACTTCACGATCGATCTCGATAAGTTTCTCGAACAGTTCGCCAAAAATACCAAAAGCGAATTTGTCGATCTCTATTCGACGGAGGTGAACTATACGCTGGGCGCGAAAGCGGGATATCAGAAACTGAGCAAACTCGGCATTCTCCCTTACAAAGAGGATGATATCAATGTCTATGTGGCGGTCAAAGATCCATTTGACATTTCACTTCAGGAGCAGTTGCACCGTATCTTTCGTAACAAACTGATTAAGATCGCCATCGCCAATCCCGAGCAGATCGATAAACATCTGCACAATATCGAGATCAGTGAGAGTGTGAAGGATCTGATCGCCGATATTCGTCAGGAGTTTACGGCCAAAGCGCCGACCGATGTAGAGGAGAGTTCGGGGATCCTGAAACTGATCGAACTGGTACTGAAAACGTCGATCATCAGCGGCGGCAGTGATATCCATATCGAACCGACCGAGACGAGCTGTATCGTGCGGGCGCGTATCGACGGCATGCTCAAGGAGATCTTCGTCT
>JANTHT010000100.1 GCA_024762235.1 Sulfurospirillum sp. | reverse complement strand
GTGCGGGAAGATGATTTTCTATCAGCGCAAGCGCCTCATAGATCGTGACAGCCATAGTGTTCCTTTGTAAAATAGTGGATCTATTGTACCAAAATGTAAAGAAATATTTTCAAAAGCCGATTTAGGGGCAACAAACAGCTTGACATAAAGGATTTTTCAATGAAAAGAAACGGTTTTACAATGGTAGAGTTGATCTTTGTGATCATTATCATCGGTATATTGAGTGTCGCGGCGATTCCGAAGTTCGGGGATATCAAGGATCGGGCAAAAATAAGCACTGAAATAGGTGCTATGCAAGCATTGGATCCGGCGATAACCAGCACTGTTGAGTATAACGAAGATCAGAATATCAATTGGCACAATGTGACGATTCCAGAGGGAAGATTAGACGAGAGGTATACTCAAACACAAGCCTATAATACAAATGTAAACATACCCGGCAAAGTATTAAGTGCTATTGCGAAAAAAACTGAAAAATTTAAAATAGTCGGTGCTGCTTCGACAAATGGTAGTGATGTCGTGGCATGGAATACTGCAACGAAACCCGGAAATGATATCCTTTTTATTACAGGTCCTGCCTCGGATGCTAAAACAGGTGTAAAAGTTCCTGATTCGGCAGATGGTCAGGATCTTCTGGGAAAACCGGATAAGAACGATATGTGGGTTTTTAATCCAAATTCATTTGATATCAATATTACAAGTGATAGTGCCACATATCCTTTGCATGTAGCTACTACGCAGATTCCTGCGCAGTCAATTGGACTATTGGATGTCAACGGTACAGAACAATTGGCGCCTGGCGGGAATAGTCAAAATATGAGACATTTGCTTGTTGTTCGGTCTGATGCTACTACGGCAACTCCTCAGCAGGCTTTAGAGATTCGATATTGATAGTTTAAGGCTCTATGATGAAGATCGGAATTTGATTCCGGTCTTCTGTATATCTTAGTATCCTACATGACCATATCTAAGGCAATACATAAGGCTATTGGTGTATAGTTATTTTTCTGCTCTTTTGCTTTTTCTCTTCATGGTCGGCTGCGGCGGTGCCGAGTTCTTTACCGTCGACAGCCCTGACGATCTCTACGACAAACTACCTGCCTACGATGCTGCGAGGGCAAAACCGCCCGCCGATCTGGAGAAATTCAGCACGGTACTTTCCAAATCTAAACTACAATATCCTAACGACAAGTCCGTGGTGGACTACGACAGTTTCGATGGTTTCAAAAGCCCCTTTTTCTATGCACTCGACGGCGATCTCTGGTTCCGTGTGACAAAGACGATTACCGACCATAAAGTGCGTTCCGAGCTGCGGGAGGGACCCGGTGACTGGTTTACCGGTGACCGCGAGGGGCACTTCTGGCATGCGACACTCTGGTGCCCGAAACCCGAAAAGGGGATCGACTCCTATACATGGATGCAGATCCACGGTACGCATGCGACTTTCAACTATCCGCCGCTGCGCCTCATGTGGGTGCGCAACTATGACAAAAAGTATGACCATCTCTGGGCCATCGTGATCGTCAGCGATCCTTACAAAGAGAAGGTTTACGAGTGGATCGACATGGGCAAAAGACCGGACCGGTTTTTCGATGCCAACGTCACCATTCGGAACAACGAAATGGACATCTATATCGATGGCAAACTGATCAAACACTACGACATGACCTACTGGAGCAGTGTTAAAAACTACTTCAAGGCGGGTGTTTACGTCAACAGACACGACGACCACGGTGAAGCCGCTGTTGTCTTCAAAACACTGAAACAGTGATTTTTATCACCATTCTTCACAAAAGTAAAAAAATACTCCCATAAAATCCATTTCAGACTCCTGACTCCATATTTCCGGTCGATCTGTAAGTATAGATTGACAAAGGAAACTATTATGGACAGAAGAGCCTTTACGATGATCGAGTTGATCTTTGTGATCGTCATCATCGGGACACTCTCGGCGATGGCGGTGCCGAAATTTACCGGTGTGAAGGATCAGGCTATCAAAGCGACCGAACTCTCCACCGCGTCGGCGGTCTCCACAGCGCTGGAGTCGATTCACAGCGCCTGGAGTATCAGTGAAGATGACTTCGACTGGGACAGCGACGGTGCAGACGACGATATCGCCACGGAGCTCTCTTCACAGGGATATCCATGGCGTCTGAGCCGTACCGGAAAAGATGCACTCGATGCGCTTCTCAAGTCGGGGTCAAAAAGCGGCTTCAAAGAGCAGACAGATCTGTTGACACAGAGCACAATGGCTTACAGGATTTACACCGCAAAAGCGTCAGATCCCGCCCGTGGTATCAAATATCCCACCGGTAACAGTGCCAGAGATGTCGAGGGCAAGCCGGACCGAAACGATTTCTGGCTCTATGCCCCCGAGGTCAACGGCACATGCAGTGTCTCGAGTGACCATTTTCCGTCCAGACAGGTGATCTCCGGAGATTTTATCCTTCTCGATGTCAACGGCACGCTGCAGCCCGATTTTACGGCAGGGGATCTGGGCATCGGCTTCACGGTGAGCTGCTCCTAGCGAAGGACTATTTGTCCATCACGTCCGCCATCGACCACATCGGCAGGAAGATGCCCAGTGCCAGGAGTGTCAGAAAACCTGCGAGTATGACAATCATGATCGGTTCGATATAGGTGGAGATATTGTCGACCAGGTCGTTGTACTTTTCACTGTAGTATCGGTCGACCTTGACCAGCATGGGGTTGAGGGAACCGCTGCTCTCTCCCGCTTTGATCATCTGGATCACCATGCTTTCGAACTCTTCACTCTTTTGAAATCCCTCTGTCAGTGAACGCCCCTCTTCGATAGACTCCTTGATCGTCGCGAAACGCGCTTTGAGATAGTCGTTTTCGATGATATTCTCCGCGATTGCCAGCGCTTTGATGATCGGCACGCCGGAGTTGGTGAGTTTGTTGAATACGAAGATATATCGCCCGGTCATCGAGAGGCGGGTGATCTTGCCTATGAGATAGAGTCTGAGTATGTAGGTGTCTACAAGATGCTTGTAACGCCCCTTCTGCTGATAGAAGAAGGTGTGCAGCGCGACCAGTGTGACGATGCCTGCCAGCAGAAAGAGGCCGTTCCGGGAGATGAACTCCTGCAGTCCCAGCAGTAGCTGTGTGGGGTAGGGGAGTTCACTGTCGTACTCTTCGAACATCTCTTTGAACTGCGGTACGACCAGCTGTATCACCGTCACAAAGGCGATGATCATGACAGTAAATACGATTGCAGGGTAGCGCAGCGCCTTTTTCAGCTTTTTTCGATTTTCATGCAGCTCTTCGAGGATATTCGCCAGTTTGTTGACCTCTTCGGAGAGGGTACCGGTCTGTTCTCCCAGTTTGATGATCGCCGCGGAGACGTTGCCCAGCTCGTAGGTAAAATCTTCGAATGCGTTACCGATCGACTCTCCCGCTTCGATCTTCTGGGCTATCTGCCGGAAGATCTCCCGTGTCTGTTTGTGCTCGGTCGTGTTGACGACCTCTTCGAAACACTGGTTCAGGGAGATCCCCGCATCGAGCATGACACCCAGCTGTCTGAGCGATGCGATGTAAGGCTCCAGCGGGACCCTCTTCTTCAGGGAGGCGCTGCGAAGACGCTCTTTGAGTTTTTCGAGTTTGACGGCGAAGGGCTCGTTGATCTCTTCGATGGAGACAAGCACACCCAGTGCCCTGGACTGAAACTGTTTGATAGCGTCTATCTTGTGGCTGGAAGTGAGTATGGTGCTGTTTTGTTCTCCGCCGCGTATGTATACCACTTCGAAGTACTTCATAGTTTGACGACCCTCGCGACCTCTTCGAGGGACGTGACCCCTTCGAGCGCTTTGTGGACACCGTCGACGACCATCGGTTCGTAACCGCTCTGCAGCGCCGCTTCGTAGATCTCGTAGCGGTTTTTCCCCAGTGAGATCTGGTTGGAGAGGTTGGCGTCGATCTGCAGGATCTCGCAGATCATGACACGGCCGAGATACCCCGTGAAACCGCACTTCGCACACCCCTCTCCGGCGTAGAAGAGCGCATCTGAGGGCAGGTAGGTTTTGAACTTTTCGAGCAGGGATACCTGCGGCTTGTGCTCCTTTTTGCAGTAGGGACAGATCTTGCGTACGAGGCGCTGGGTCACGACACCGACGAGTGAATCGGCGATGAGGTAGGATTGCAGTCCCATCTGTACCATTCTGGTGATGGCGCTGGGCGCGTCGTTGGTGTGGAGCGTCGAAAAGACGAGGTGACCGGTCAGTGATGCGCCCACAGCGGTGGAGAGTGTCTCTTCGTCTCTGGTCTCACCCACCATGATGATATCGGGATCCTGACGCAGCACCGATCGCAACACTTCACTGAAGGTGAAGCCGATCTTCTCGTTGGTCTGGATCTGCTGCACGAGCGGCAGCTGGTACTCGACGGGGTCTTCGATGGTGATGATCTTGTTTTCGATATTTTTGATCTCGTTGAGGGCGGCGTAGAGGGTGGTGGTTTTACCGCTACCCGTAGGGCCTGTGACGAAGAGGATGCCGTAGGGCGCATGCAGCAGGTCTTGAAATTTTTGCAGATTTTTTTCACTCATGCCGAGCGTGTCGAGGGTGAGGAGGATCTTCTGCTGGTCGAGAATACGCATGACGATCGACTCGCCGTGCAGCGTCGGTGCCGTAGAGAGGCGGAAGTCGTAGTCCCTGCCGTTAATCTGCATCGAGAAGCGTCCATCCTGCGAGCGTCTCTTTTCGGAGATGTCGAGGTTGCCGAGGATCTTGAGGCGTGAGACGAGGGCGTTGTAGACTTCGATATCAAGGATGAAGATCTCCCGCAGGACGCCGTCGACACGGTTTCGCACGGAGACATCACCGGCGCTGGGTTCGATGTGGATATCACTCGCGTTGTTGATGATGGAGCTTTTGAGTATCTGCTCGATGAGCTGCATGATGGCGCTCTGTTCGTTGTCGAGCTTGAAATCCTCCGAGGAGATCTCCCGTTTGACCTGCTCCATCAGCGAGCGTGCGGTTTCGATGATCTCCAGACGTTCGTAAATGTGGTGGATATCGTTTTTAAGGGCGATGTAGAACTTGATCGGTTTGGCGACGATGGTACGCTCGAGAAGTTCCAGCGCATCATAATTCAGCGGATCGGCGATGGCGATATGGATGAAGTCCTCATCCTCTTTGAACGGGATGGCGTTGGCGTTTTTGAGTATCTGCAGCGGATAGTTTTTGAGGAGGTTGAGGTTGATCTCGACGCTGTAGAGATCGAGAAACTCCATATCGAGCTGCTGTGCCAGAACGAGTGCGAGCTCCTTTTCGCTGATAAGCCCCTCTTCGATGAAGATCTCTCCCAGTTTTTTTGCGTAGTTGCTCGCTTTCTGGATCGAGAGGGCATGCATGAGTTGCTCTTCGGTGATGTATCCCTGCTCTATGAGGATATCGCCGATACGGACATTTTTGTGCATCAGTGACCTTTGGACTGGATCGAGTCTGCCATATGAAAAATAGAGATGATCGGTACGATCCGGAGCAAAGCCCCGGAAAATGGCTCTTTTACAGACTCTTAGAGAGAGTCAAGCAAATTTTGTGCCGGTTGGGAGTAGTTGTGTTTGAGATAGATGGAGAGGGCGCGTTTGGCCACTTCCGGCTTGCCGAGCGCTTTCTTCGCACGGGCGTAGATGAGCCAGGACTCCTCCTGGGAAGGATCTTTCTTGCTCGCTTCCACTGCCCACTTGACCGCTTTGTTGTAATCTTTCTCCTGCAGGTAGAAGCGTGCGATTTTGATCGCGGCATCGTAGGACTTCCGGTCTTTGTAGTTGACAAGCAGTTTGTAGAGGCTCTCCCGCTGGCTTACCTTGAGCTGGAAAGTCTCAGGTTTCTTTTTGGTTTTTTGCGGGGTGCGTTTTTGCAGGGTTTTGGGCATCGCTTCCGTTTTGGGTGTCTGTACGACGGTTCTTTTCAGTGGGGCGGGTGCTGTTTCGGGCGGCGCTTTTTGGGTGACGGATGCCGGCGCTGCGGCGGGTGTCACGGTATCGTTTCCGGCAGCGACACTAACGGGTTCGGGTCTGTTCGTTTGTGTGGAGAGTCGGTCGTAGGTCAGGTACCCGGCACCGGCAAGCACTACGAGACCCAGAACTTTCAGAAGCATGCGGTTGCGTTGTTGCCTCTGATACTTCTCATAGAGTTTGACCAGCTTGCTGAAGTTGTTATTTAACATCGATGAGTCCTGTGTCTATGGCTGCCATAGTGAGGGTCGGTTTGCCGATTTTGCTATATTTTCTGTACCCCTCCCGGTTGGCGATATTGAGTATTTCCAGGACGGTTTTGAGTAGTTTTTTGGTAGTACGGAAGTTGCCCTGTGAGTATGCATGGATGAATCCTGCATGCTGCTTTTTGAACATGGTGGCGACATCCGAAAGGTTGTTCGCGAGGAGGCGATGTTCGATATAGCGGGCAATCTCTTTGTCGCTGAGCCCTTCGAGGAGGATGCGCTTGGTGGTGCGTGACATGAAGTGCTCTTTGGAGAGGATATAGTCTCCCTCTTTCCGGTGCATCGCCAGTACGAACTGGAAGATCTTCTGATCGCTGAGGATACGGATCATCTCGACCTGTTCTTCCGTCAGCAACTGTGCTTCGTCGATGAATATCGTATACTCCAGACCTCCGAAAGTGCGCTTGAGACGTGCGATCA
>JANTHT010000099.1 GCA_024762235.1 Sulfurospirillum sp. | reverse complement strand
AGGAATCATCCTCAGCGGCGGACCTGCCTCGGTCTACGCCGAAGATGCCTACCATCCCGACGAAGCGGTTTTCGAACTGGGGCTCCCCATGCTCGGTATCTGTTACGGTATGCAGTTGATCACACAGCACTTCGGCGGGGTCGTGATCGCAGCCGATCATCATGAATACGGCAAGGCGAAACTGATGATCGAAAAGAAGGATTCTCCGATATTTGCCGATGTCAAAGATGGCTCCGTCGTATGGATGAGCCACGGAGACCGCGTCGATATGCTGCCGGACAACTTCGAGATGATCGCCTACAGCGACAACTCCCCCTATGCAGCGATCGCCGATGAAGCGAAACAGATCTATGCATTTCAGTTTCATCCGGAGGTGCACCACACCGAAGAGGGTGCGAAGATGCTCAAAAACTTCGCCAAACATATCTGCGGTATCGAGAGTACCTGGAACATGGGTTCGTTCGCCAAAGAGAAGATCGAAGAGATCCGCAAAAAAGTGGGCGACAAAAAGGTGCTCTGCGGTGTGAGCGGCGGGGTGGACTCCTCTGTGGTCGCGACGCTGCTGCATGAAGCGATCGGTGACCAGCTGGTGCCGATCTTCGTCGATCACGGGCTGCTGCGTGCCGGTGAACGCGAGCAGGTCGAAAACATGTTCAAACTGCATGATATCGATCTGATCACGGTCGATGCGAGTGAAGAGTTTCTCGAAAAACTGAAAGGGGTGACCGACCCCGAAGAGAAGCGCAAGATTATCGGTGAAACGTTCATCCGTGTCTTCGACCGTGAAGCGAGCAAACATGAGGGCATCGAGTTTCTCGCACAGGGGACCCTCTACACCGATGTGATCGAATCTGTTTCGGTCAAGGGGCCTTCCAAGACGATCAAATCCCATCACAACGTCGGCGGACTGCCCGACTGGATGACATTTGAACTGATCGAACCGCTGCGTGAAATCTTCAAGGATGAAGTGCGCAAGCTCGGTCTCGAACTGGGACTCCCCAAAGAGATGATCGGCAGACACCCGTTTCCCGGACCGGGACTGGCGATTCGGATCATGGGAGAGGTGACGGCGGATGGGCTTCGACTGCTGCGCGAGACCGATACGATCATGCAGGAGGAGCTCAGGGCGAGCGGCAACTACGACAACGTGTGGCAAGCCTTTACCGTACTGCTCAATGTCCAGAGTGTCGGTGTCATGGGCGACAACCGCACCTACGACAACACGATCTGTGTGCGCATGGTCGAGTCGGTGGACGGTATGACCGCGACTTTCGCGCACATCCCGCATGATGTGCTGGAGCGTATCAGTACGCGTATCATCAACGAGGTGGAGGGTATCAACCGCGTCGTCTACGACATCACTTCCAAACCGCCCGGTACGATCGAGTGGGAATAGAGAGCAAAGCGTAACATGATCTACCGAAACTTTTTGCGACTCATCCTCTTCGTCAGCCTCAGTTTCGCGGCGATGGAGGGATTTGCCGGAGACAATATCCAGTCACTCTATGAAAGAGTCCTCAAAAGCAACTATGAGAAGATCGCGCCGCTGAAAGCGTATGCCAAAAAGCGTCAGACGACTTATATCTTCTCCGCTGCGCTGGGTCTGCTGGTCTTTGTACTGTTCGTCAAATATTTCAAAGCGACCGGTGCGATCGTGGCGCTGCTGATGATCGCAGGCGGGATCTGGTACCTCAAAACAGAGACACCCGCCATCTCGCCCTACAAAGAGAAGTTTTCGGAGTATATCATCAGCCCTATTGCCGAAGATTGCTGCGGATTTCGCTATATGCCGGGTAAAATCACGCAGCATGAGATCGAAGAGAGTAAAATCTTCTCACCCCGTATCAGGCATTTCAGTGCCAAAGAGGGACTCTATGTCAAAAAAGGGGTCAGGATCGGCTTTGTCGATATCGATTTCGATACCAAAGAGAACGCTTCGGTCGAACGCTTTTCGGAAAACAGTTTCAGCGGTTTTGTGATCGTTTGCGACGGATCGGGAGTCAATGGCTCAGGAGGGGAAGCAGGGGCGCTGGTAACGGAAAATTTTAAAAAGCGCGTAGCCCATCTCGATCTCGATTTTTCACTCTTTTTCGCCGATATGCCACGCAGTGGAACACGCGGCGGATTCGAAACTTTCGGCAAGGTGACACAGGAGCAGATGGACAGGTGGGGGGATATCGCCGATGCAGAGATAGCCGTCTCGTTTCTGCGTGACAAAACCGTGCTGTTTCTCTATCAAAAGCGTGATCCGCTCGATCCCGGGGTCTATGTACACTTCGACCTTCAGGCAGCCAGAGGATATGCGAAGGTGTTTGAGCGGATAGACACTCTCGTACGGAAGTGCCTGTGAAAGATATCTTTGTCCTGAGTCAAAAACGATTTGAGGGCGCGAAAAATCTCCCTGTTATCCTTTTTGACTACTACGACAAAGAGGTCGATATATTCCCCTACGAAGCGCTGATCTTTACCTCCAAAAACGGCGTCTATGCACTCGATCAGGTCAACGCATGCTGGAAGTCACGTGAGATCTACTCGATCGGCAGCGGTACATCCGAAGCGATCAGGAAGCTGGGCGGCAAGATCGCCTACGAAGCGAAGAGCTCCTACGGCGACGTTTTCGCTGACGAGATCAAAACGCACCTGCAGGGTCTCAAAACACTCTTCATCCGTCCCAAGGTGGTCACATCCCATCTCGCAGAGATACTTCGTGATGCCGGTGTCGACCTGGAAGAGGAGATCCTCTACGAAACGAAGTGCAATGATTGTACACAATTGCAAAAACCGCCGGCCGGCAGTTACATCATCTTCTCTTCCCCCTCCACGATCGACTGTTTCTTGCGCTGTTTTGACTGGGATGCAAGTTACACCGCCATCGTCATAGGGGAGAAGACCGCTTCGTTTATGCCGGAGGATATTTCGTACGAGATGAGTCCGAAACAGACGATTCCTGCGTGCATCGCACTGGCGCAGAAGATGCAGAATGCGAGAAATAGGACACACATTTGACAGGCAAAATGATTTTTTGATATACTTCGGATATACAAAAAGGAGTTTTGCATGACAGCAACTATATCAAAATGGGGCAATTCCCAGGGCTTGCGGTTTCCAAAAGATGTAATGAAAGCGCTGAATCTCTCTGTCGGTGACATCGTCGAAATCAGAACCGAAGAGAACAGGGTGATTATAGAACCGGTAAAAAAGCGCAGACGAAAACGAGATATAAGGGAACTTGTCAAATCGATACCGCAGGAGTACACACCGCATGAAGTGTTCAGTGATCAGGAAGGCAAGGAAGCGTGGTAAAGTATATCCCGGAAGCGGGAGATATTGTCGCACTGAGCTTTGATCCGCAGAGCGGGCATGAGCAGAAAGGGCGCAGACCGGCATTGATTGTGAGCCATAAACTTTTCAATCAACATCTCGGGCTCGCTTTTGCCTGTCCGATCACCAACACAAAACGCGATTTTCCGTTTCATATCGAAGTTGACAGCCCTCAGTTGACAGGCTTTATCATGGCAGAGCAACTCAAATCGATAGATTTCAATGCCCGTCGGATAAAGTTTATCGAAAAAGCGAAAAGAGAGACACTCGATGAAGTTCTGAGTATCGTCGGGAGTATCCTCGACTGTTGAGGGGATTACGTCGCCCCCAGTGCCTTCAGTTCACTCTCCACTTTCGCCAGTTTCTCTTCCGCCGCTTCCAGCCCTTTCTTGTTCTCTTCGACGACGGCTTCTGGTGCGTTGGCGACGAACTTTTCGTTGCTCAGCATGCCGCGCAGTTTCTGTACCTCTTTTTCAAGTTTCGCTTTCTGGTTTTCCAGTCGGCTGATGATCGGTGCGAGGTCGATCCCTTCGAGCGGGATATAGACTTCCAGATTGTCGCTGACGTCGGCGACGGAGTTGGGCGCTTTTTCGTCTACAAAGGCGACCTCTTTGACGCGGGCGAGACGCTGGATATACTTTTTGGCACTCTCCAGGTCGATCGTGTAGTCGTTGAGCTTGATCGCCACACGGTCGATCTCACCGCCCAGATCGACGGTCGCTTTGGCACGGCGGATCGAGACGATCGCTTCGATGACGAGTGCGAAGATGGATTCGATATTTTCGTCACGTGTCGTATCGGTCGGATAGCGCATCACCATGATCGACTCCGCGCCCGCTTCGAGGCTGGTACCGCTGAGCTCATGATAGAGATGCTCGGAGATGAACGGCATGAAAGGGTGCAGCAGTTTGAGCGACTCTTTGTAGATGGCGCCAAGTTCTCTGATGCTCTCTTTGTCCGCTTTGCTCAGCTCGATGCCCCAGTCGCAGAACTCGCCCCAGAAGAAGCGGTAGAGCGCCATCGCCGCATCGTTGAAGCGGTAGGCGTCGATGTTGTCGCGTACCTCTTTGGTGGCCAGATGGAAACGGCTCTGCATGTAACGGCCCAGATCGGTTTTGATCTCTATGTTCGCCAGATCGTCGAACTTCGCTTCGTTCATGAGCAGGAAGCGTGATGCGTTGTAGAGTTTGTTGGTGAAGTTTCTGTAAAGCCCCAGCTTCTCTTTGCTAAGGCGTATGTCGCGTCCCTGTACCGCAAGTGCCGCCAGCGTGAAACGCAGGGTGTCTGCATTGAACTCTTCGATCATGTCGAGCGGATCGATGACGTTGCCTTTCGATTTACTCATCTTCTGTCCGTGTTCATCGCGCACGAGGGCATGCAGGTAGATGTCATAGAAGGGCACCTCTTTCATCTCATGCACACCCATGAACATCATCCGCGCCACCCAGAAAAATAGGATATCAAAACCGGTGATGAGCATGGAGTTGGGGTAGAAGTTGTCGAGATCGTCCTCGTTCCAAAGCGTCCCTTTGCCCCAGTCGCCGTTGCCCCAGCCCAGTGTCGAGAAGGGCCAGAGACCGGAACTGAACCATGTATCGAGGACGTCGGGATCCTGTTGGAGGTGGGTGGAGCCGCATTTTGGGCACTTTTCGGGGTGCTCCTCTTCGGTGGCGAACTCATACCCGCAATCCTGACAGTAGAAAACCGGGATCTGATGCCCCCACCAGAGCTGTCTGGAGATACACCAATCCTGCAGTTCATTCATCCAGGCGTTGAAAGAGTTGATCCAGTGCGGCGGAAAAAATTTACTTTCGCCGGCGTTGACCTTTTCGATCGCTTCGCTCGCGATCTCTTTCTTGACGAACCACTGTTTCGAGATGTAGGGTTCGACGATATTTTTACAGCGGTAGCAGTGCCCGACCTGGTGGGTGTGATCCTCGATTTTTTCGACAAATCCCGCCTTGTCCAGTGCGTCGACGATCGTGTCACGCGCCTCCAGTCTCTCCAGTCCGGCAAACTCGCCGCACTGCTCGTTGAGATATCCTTTTTCATCGAAACAGGTGATGAAGTCGAGATTGTGCCGCTTGCCCACTTCGTAGTCGTTGGGGTCGTGTGCAGGGGTCACTTTGACGATACCGGTACCGAAATCCATATCGACATGTGCGTCGGCGATGATCTCGATCTCACGGTCGATAAGTGGGAGTTTTACTTTTTTGCCGATCAGATCTTTGTAGCGTTCGTCGTCGGGGTGTACCATGACCGCGGTATCCCCAAAGTAGGTTTCGGGTCGGGTCGTCGCGACGGTGATGGAGCCGCTGCCGTCGGCAAGCGGGTATTTGATGTGGTAAAACTTGCCTGCGACATCTTCGTGCTCCACTTCGATGTCACTGAGCGCGCCGTCATGCGTACACCAGTTGACCATGTAGTTGCCTCGGACAATGAGCCCCTCATCGTACAGTTTGACGAACATTTTTCTGACCGCATGCTTGAGCCCTTCATCCATCGTAAAACGTTCGCGGCTCCATGCAGGGGAGATACCCAGATGACGCATCTGTTTGAATATCTGTCCGCCGCTGTAGGCTTTCCACTCCCACACTTTTTTCAAAAAGGCTTCGCGTCCGATCTCCTCTTTGGTGATGCCTTCGGCCAGCAGTTGCTTTTCGACGACGTTCTGTGTCGCGATACCGGCATGGTCGAGTCCCGGCTGCCAGAGGGTGCGGTAACCGTCCATGCGTTTGTAACGGGTCATGATATCCTGCAGGGTGAAGGTGAGCGCATGCCCGATGTGCAGTACACCCGTGACATTCGGCGGAGGCATCATGATGCAGAAGTTTTTATCTCTCTCCTGAATCTCCCTGTTGCCTTCTGTCTCAAAATAGCCGCGTTTTTCCCATATCTGATAGTAGGTCTGTTCCGTATCTCTGGGGTTGTAAACCGATTTGTTTTCGCTCATGCAGTGATCTCACATCTCTTAAATTTGCGTGATTTTATCCAAAGCGAGGTTAGAGGGGCTTTAAGTTACACAGCGTGTGATATCAGGGGCTTTTCTCTGCCTCTTTGCTCTCTATCTCCCAGAGATCTCCAAGGTAGTCGACGAAGTGGTCACGCTCCATGTAACCGGGCAGTTCGTCGAGTAGTTTCGTGCCGTCCGCAGAGAGGATGTAGGTGGTGGGGAAAAAGCGCGGTTTGAGGTTCAGGGGAAGTTTGGCATGCGCTCTTTCCAATTTTTTGATGGTGTAGTGCTTCCGCAGGCTCTTTAGTATAACTGGATCACTGAATACCTCCTGCTCCATTTTCTGGCACCAGGGACAGTGCTCCATCTCGACATAGAGCAGCTGCAGTTTGGGTGCAGATGCAGCCGCAAGGGGTGTCAGCATACACACGATGAGCAGTGGAAAGATAAGATACTTCATGATAATCCTTCAGATTTGTGACTATTATACCT
>JANTHT010000098.1 GCA_024762235.1 Sulfurospirillum sp. | reverse complement strand
CTACTGTGCTGTGGTCGTCATCAAGCGTAAAACAGCCAGACCAAAATCTTACGGTATTCCTGTCATCAGTGTTGGAAATCTGATTGTCGGAGGCAGCGGTAAAACGCCCTTTACGATCGCGTTGGCCAAAGCGCTTAAAGGGGTGGCGATTGTGCTTCGCGGATATGGTCGGGAATCCACGGGATTGATCGTCGTAAGTCAAAACGGTGTCATCATGGCTGACGTTTCACGTAGCGGCGATGAAGCGATGCTGCTGGCAAAGTCGCTGCCGCATGCGAGTGTCATCGTCAGTGAGGATCGTGTACAGGGGATACGCAAAGCCAAAGAGATGGGGGCACAAACAGTGATCCTCGATGACGGCTTTTCCAAAGCGGGTATCGAAAAGTTTGATATCCTGCTCAAACCTTCATTTCTCTTCACAAACAGCTTTTGCCTTCCCGCCGGACCGTTTCGTGAACCGCCGTCCTACTACAGAAAGGCGGATCTCGTAGCGGTGGAAAATGTTGATTTCACACGTGAAGTACATATCGAAAACAGGAGCGACCGGATGGTACTCGTAACGGCAATCTCCAAGCCTCAGAGACTCGATAAATTTCTGCCGCCTTTTATCGAACGGGTCTATTTCCCCGATCACTACCGTTTTCAGGAGCGTGAACTGGCGAAAATTTTGCGGGAGTTTGGTGCCGATACGATTCTGACGACCCAGAAAGATGCCGTCAAGATGGAAAACTTCCGTGTCGATCTCTCGGTACTGATGCTGGATATCAGGCTCTCTGCGAAGATTATCGATACTGTAAAGAACTATATAGATAATTTTGGTAAAATCTCCTAAAATTTCAGGACCGGTAGCACTATGCAAGAGAAGATCGATACAGTCAGAACCCTTATTGACGCATTTCCGTTCATACAGGGGTTCCGCGATCAGTTGATCGTGATCAAGTATGGCGGTGCTGCGCAGGTCGATCCGAAGCTGAAGGCGAAGTTTGCCAGAGATATTGCCTTTCTGTTTTTGCTGGGGATTAAGCCGGTCATCGTACATGGCGGTGGCAGGAAGATCAATGAAACACTTGAAAAACTGGATATCGAAACCTCTTTCGTCGAAGGGCAGCGGGTGACGAACCGGGAAGATATGGAAGTGGTGGAGATGGTGCTCAGCGGCGCAGTCAACAAAGAGATCACGTCGATGCTCAACCACTTCGGTGCCAAATCGATCGGTATCAGCGGGAAAGATGCCAACTTCATGTATGCCAGACCCAAAGAGAGGGCCCGTTTCGGTTATACCGGGACGATAACAGAGATCAAGGCAAAAATTCTGCTCGATCTCGTGGAGGAGAAGTTCATCCCGGTCATCGCACCGATCGCCGCCTCTGAGAAACTGGGGGAGCCGGGCTATAACATCAATGCAGATCTTGCAGCCAGCCGGATTGCCGGGGAGATCGGCGCAAAAAAAGTACTCTTTCTGACAGATACACCGGGTGTGCTGGATCGGGAAAAGAAACTGCTTTGTACACTGACCGAAAATCAGGTTGAGGCACTCAAAACCGACGGTACCATACAAGGGGGCATGATTCCCAAAGTGGATGCATGTCTCGAAGCGATCGACACAGGTGTCGAAAAGGCACATATTATCGACGGACGTATAGAACACGCGATACTGCTGGAACTCTTCACCAGTGAAGGCATCGGAACCGTGATCAAAAAGGAGCAAAAATGAATTTTATCGAAACAAGAGGAAACGGGGAAGGATTTGCCCCCAAAGTTCCTTTCTCATACGCTATTTTACACCCGAGTGCGAGTTATGGAGGGCTCTATGTACCGGAGTCGCTGCCGAAGCTCGATGCAACGTTTCTGGAGGAGAACAGGGATGTTTCCTATAAGAGGCTTGCCCGCAAAATCCTGACACATTTCGGGATCGACATCGAACCTGAGGTGATCGACGAAGCACTGGCGCTCTACGATAAGTTTGATGATCCCGAAAATCCGGTGCCTGTCGTGAAGATCGAAGAGGATCTCTTTGTCAATGAACTCTATCATGGTCCGACCCGCGCCTTCAAAGATATGGCACTGCAGCCTTTCGGGCATATTCTCAGCGATCTGGCGAAAAAGCGCAACGAGCACTATCTGATTCTCGCAGCGACAAGCGGTGATACCGGCCCGGCCACGCTCGAATCGTTTGCCAACAAGGCGCAAATCCGTGTCGCATGCCTCTATCCCGAAGGGGGTACCAGTGACGTACAGCGCCTGCAGATGGTGACAGAAGATGCGCCCAATCTCAAAGTGATCGGCATCAAAGGAAATTTCGACGATGCGCAGAGCGCCCTGAAAAATCTGCTCGCCTCGGATACTTTCAAAGCGCAGCTTAAAAAGAGTCATATTGCGCTCTCGGCGGCGAACTCGGTCAACTTCGGACGTATCATCTTTCAGATCATCTATCATGTACACAGCTATCTGGCGCTGCTGGCGCAGGGTGAGATCGAGATGGGTGAAAAGATCTACATCACGGTACCAAGCGGCAACTTCGGAAATGCCCTGGGGGCATATTATGCCAAAAAGATGGGGGTGCCGATCGAGAAGATTCTGATCACCTCCAACGCCAACAACGTTCTTGCCCAGCTGATCAACGAAGGGGTCTACGATATTCGCGGCAAGAAGCTGATCCTGACCAACTCTCCGGCGATGGATATCCTCAAATCTTCCAATGTCGAACGTCTTCTTTTCGACAAATTCGGTCCGGAACGTACGAAAGAGATGATGGATGCGCTCAACAGTGAAAACCGCTACACGCTGACCGCTGAGGAGCTGGCGCTGCTGCAGGAGGATTTTGCGGCGATCGACAGCGACGATGCCTACGGCATGGAGATCATCCGACGCTATGCCTCGAAAGGGTATGTGATGGATCCGCACACCGCCACCTGTCTCAAAGCCTACGAAAACCTCCGGGAGAAGGATCTGAAGATGGTCATCTGTTCCACAGCCGAGTGGACAAAATTTGCACCGACGATGCTGATGGCGATCGAAGGGGAAGCGGAGAAGAGGAGCGATCTCGAAGCACTGGAGCGCATCTCTTCAAAATTGGGCATACCGATCACTCCCTCCGTAAAGGCACTCTTCGAGAAAGAGATCGTCCATAAAGATGTCGTCGAAAAAGAGGCCATCGAATCCAAAATACTCCAGTTTATCCAATCCTGACACAAAGAATTTCATGCCACTCTCAAAATTGAACGAGGAGCAGTATGCCGCGGCGACTGCTCCCTACGGAAACAATCTCATCATCGCCTCCGCGGGCACGGGCAAGACATCTACGATCGTCGCACGTATCGGTTATCTCCTCTCCAAAGGGGTCCAGCCCGAAGATCTGCTGCTGCTGACCTTCACCAACAAAGCGAGTGCGGAGATGGTGGAGCGGGTGGGACGCTACTTCGACGAGAAGATCGCCAAAAAGATCCAGGCGGGCACTTTTCATGCCATCAGTTACAAGATACTCAAAGCCAGCGGCAGGAAGATCGTGCTCAAGCAGCCCAAAGAGTTGAAGATGGTACTGCGCAGTATTCACGAAAAACGCAATTTTTCCTATTTTGATGCCAAAGTCCAGCCTTACTCTGCAGGGCATCTTTACGACATGCACTCTTTGTATCAGAATATGGTCTGCGAGGAGAGTTTCGGAGAATGGATGAGCCAGCAGTCGCCGGAGCATGCGATCTATGCAGAAATTTATGAAGACATCTACGAAGAGTTCAAAGAACTCAAAAAGCGTTTTGGCTATGTCGATTTCAACGATCTTTTGATCGATTTTAAAACCTACCTCGAAGAAGAGGGGGTGAAGTTTCAGGAGATTCTGGTCGACGAGTATCAGGATACCAACCGCCTGCAGGGTTCGCTGATCGACGGTTTTGAGCGCGAATCGCTCTTTTGTGTCGGAGATTACGACCAGAGCATCTACGGTTTCAACGGCGCCGATATCAACATCATCGCATCGTTCGCCGACCGTTTTGATGACGCGAAAGTCTTTTCCCTCAACAAAAATTACCGCTCTTCGGGTCCGATTCTCTCGCTGGCCAACCGTGTCATCGAGAAAAATCCCCGTATCTACCCCAAGAAGCTGGAGGTGACACGGCAGGGAGATTTCCCTGCGCCGAGACTCATGATCTTCGAGGAGCTTTTCGAGCAGTATGCCGGCATCGCACAGAAGATCAGCGAATCACGCACGCCGCATGAGGAGATAGCGGTGATCTTTCGCAACAACGCCAGTGCGGACGGTATCGAAGCGCATCTTCGGGAGCTGGGTATCAACTCCAGGCGCAAAGGCGGTACCAGTTTTTTCGATGCCAAAGAGGTGAAGGCGATGCTCGACATGTTCACGATCCTGATCAATCCGCGTGACCTGATGAGTTTTGTCCATATCTTCGAGTATGCCAAAGGGGTCGGGGGTGTCTTTGCCAAAGATATCTTCGATGCGCTCTACAAGGTGGGCGACGGCAATATTCTGGAGGGGATCATGAACCCCAAAGAGAAGAAAAACCCCTTCAAGCGGGGTGTCGTCAACCATCAGCTGGGGCTCTTTGACGAGATCATCGAAGAGGAGAGTGCCGCACGCTTCAAGAAGATGGGCTTCGAGGAGAAGTTTCTCAAAAATCCGATCCTGCGCCATTCGAAGATCAACAAAGATCTCGCGACCTTTCTGCATGCATTCTATCTCTATGTCAATTCGACGATTTTTCTGGAGTCTCCCTCCCAGATCGTACGCAACATCACAAATTCACAGCTTTTCGAACTGATCGCCGAGCGTCTGGCGACACGGCGTGCACAGTTGAAAGATGGTTCGGTCGATGAAGAGATGAAAAAAGAGGCGAAGATCAATATCCGCAGAAAAGCGCTGTTGTTGCAGGATTTGACCAAACCCTACAAAGATAAATACCGTTTCATCAACGCCCTGACGCTGGGAGGCGGCGAGTTGACGGAAGGAGAAGGGGTCAATCTCCTCAGTATCCATGCCTCCAAAGGGCTGGAATTCAAAGAGGTCTATATCGTCGATCTGATGGACGGGCGTTTTCCCAACCGCAAGCTCATGAGTAAAAACGGCGGCGACCTCGAAGAGGAGCGCAGACTCTTCTATGTCGCCGTGACACGCGCCAAAGATATCCTCTATCTCTCCTATGCGAAATATGACCGCGTCAAAAAGATAGAGTATATCCACTCGCCTTTTCTTTCGGAAGCGGGGCTGGTGCGAGAGGAAACGGCGGCTACTGCGTAACTTTTTGGGCCGCGCGTCTCTCCTTTTGGGAATCCGCCTCTGTGACCGGCGTATCGCATGTTCGGATACATGATCTCCCTTTGTTGATATCTCCGATCACATAGACCCATGTAAAAGCCATAAAGGCGAAGAGTGCGACGATGATTGCGCCGACCAGTACGATATTTTTATACTTTCCCCCTATCATGGTTTGCTCCTTGCAGGAAGTTTGGAGACATGATAGCGGGGATGTGTGTAGCTTTTGTGGTATCTTTACTTCTGCGTAAAGATCTTTTTGATCCGTTCGGGCTGCTTTTTCCCTTCGATGATAAAGCGCAGTGCATTGAGACGGATGAACCCTTCCGCATCTTTCTGGTTGTAGACTTCATCCTCTTCGAATGTGGAGTGCTCTTCGGAGTAGAGCGATTTGGGTGAACTTCTGCCGACGACGGTGACATTGCCTTTATAGAGTTTGAGCCTGACATCGCCTTCGACATTCTCCTGTGTCTTGTCGATGGCGGCCTGCAGCATCTCACGCTCCGGTGACCACCAGTAGCCGTTGTAGATCAGTTTGGCGTAACGCGGCATCAGCTCATCCTTGAGGTGCGCCTCTTCGCGGTCGAGGGTGATCGACTCGATGGCACGGTGTGCCTTGAGCATGATGGTGCCTCCCGGTGTTTCGTAGCAGCCTCTCGCTTTCATACCCACATAACGGTTTTCAACGATGTCGACACGGCCGATGCCATGTTTGTTGCCGTGGTCGTTGAGGGTTTTGAGCAGTGTGGCCGGACTCATCTCTTCACCGTTGATGGCACAGGGATCACCGTTTTTGTAGCTGATGGTGATATATTCGGCTTCATCCGGGGCTTTTTCGGGTGAATTGGTCCACTGCCACATATCTTCTTCGGGTTCGGCTGCGGGATCTTCGAGAATCTGTCCCTCATAGGAGATATGCAGCAGGTTGGCATCCATGGAGTAGGGTGAGGATTTCCCTTTTTTCTCTATTTTGATGCCGTGCTCTTCTGCGTAGGCGAGCAGTTTTTCCCGGGAGTTGAGATCCCACTCTCTCCAGGGTGCGATGACATGGATTTCGGGATCGAGTGCGAGGTAGCCGAGTTCGAAGCGCACCTGGTCGTTTCCTTTTCCGGTGGCACCGTGGCTGACGGCGTCGGCACCGGTTTGATGCGCGATCTCGATCTGCTTTTTGGAGATGAGCGGTCTGGCGATAGAGGTGCCGAGGAGGTATTCGCCTTCGTAGATGGCGTTGGCTCTGAACATCGGAAATACAAAGTCGCTGACGAACTCTTCCCTGAGGTCGAGGATGAAGATGTTTTCGGGTTTTATGCCCAGGTCGAGGGCTTTCTGGCGCGCAGGTTCTACCTCTTCGCCCTGGCCGAGGTCTGCAGTGAAGGTGACCACTTCACAGTTGTATTCATCCTGGAGCCATTTGAGGATGATGCTGGTGTCGAGGCCTCCGCTGTAGGCGAGGACCGCTTTTTTGATATCTTTTTTCATGAGTTTCCTTTCAGATTGCAATTTGCCGGAGTTTATGGAGAGGCTTAAAAAGAGGACAAATCCTCCCTTCGGTCTGAGCCTCTTTTTAAGCCTCTCTATAAACTCATCTGACAACGGTACTTTTATCGGAAATTATACATATTTTGACTAAAATGA
>JANTHT010000097.1 GCA_024762235.1 Sulfurospirillum sp. | reverse complement strand
GTCAAAAAGGGGCAGAACTTCGCTTCCGTCGCGCTCGAAGAGGCGTGCGAATATGCTGCTGAAGATGCGTGGATGACGCTCAAACTCTACAACACCCTCTGGCCAAAACTGAGTGAAAAGCTGCAGAAAGAGGCACAGGAGGTAGAGTTCCCCTTTATCACCACGCTACTGGAAATGGAAGAGGTCGGGATCAAAGTGGACCAGGCCTTTTTTAAAAAGCTCAAGGCTGAAGCCGATGCCACGATCGCCGATCTGACGCATGATATCTACGCACTTGCGGGGCATGAGTTCAACATCAACTCGACACAGCAGCTTGGCGTCGTCCTCTTCGAAGAGCTGGGGCTCAAAGCCGGCAAAAAGACCAAAACCGGTTACTCCACCAACGAACAGGTACTGCAGGATCTCTACGAAGCGCATCCGATCATCCCCAAACTGCTCGAATACCGGGAGATCTACAAACTGCGCTCCACCTACATCGAACCGCTGCTCAAACTGGCCAAAAAGAGCCCCGACAGCCGTGTGCACACCTCCTTTCTGCAGACCGGGACCGCTACAGGACGGCTCAGCTCAAAAAACCCCAATTTGCAGAATATCCCTGTCAAGAGTGAGATCGGGCGCGAAATCCGCCGCGGTTTCGTCGCCCGGGAGGGGTTCCGGCTCATCGGTATCGACTATTCGCAGATCGAACTGCGGCTGCTGGCGCACTTCAGTCAGGATGAAGCGCTGATGCACGCCTTTAAAGAGGGGAAAGATATCCATGCCGAGACGGCTGCCCGGATCTTTGGCGAAGAGAAGGCGCAGCAGATGCGGCGTATCGCCAAGAGTATCAACTTCGGCCTGCTCTATGGCATGGGAAGCCGTAAACTGGCGCAGACGATCCATGTCTCTCAGAGCGAAGCCAAAAGTTTCATCGAGAAATATTTCGCCTCCTTTCCGACCGTGCGGGAGTATCTGGAGAGCATCAAGGCGTTTGCGAAAGAGCATGGCTATGTCGAAACGCTGCTGGGCAGACGACGCTATTTCGATTACGGCAGTGCCAACGCTTTTGCCAAAGCGGGATTTGAGAGAGAGAGTGTCAACACCGTTTTTCAGGGGTCGGCGGCCGATATCATCAAACTCGCCATGAACCGGCTCAGGGAAGAGAAGATCGACAGAGAAAAAAGCTTCATCCTTCTGCAGATACATGATGAGCTGATCTTCGAAGCCGGGGTAGAGATCGCCGATACCTTCGCGAAAGAGGCGCAGCAGATCATGGAAGAGATCTACCCGCTGCGCGTACCGCTGGAGTGTTCGGTCGCAGTCGGCGACAACTGGGGAGAGTTGAAATGAGATTTACGATCCGGGAGCAGACTTTTGACCTCTCCGAAGTGGCGAGACTCTATCCTGCCGCGATGGTGCGTACCGGCATGGGCGACGAAGAGACGCAGATCAGCCTGGAGTGGGTCGACACCCTCGCAGACGACGCCGTCGAGATCGCCCGCTACGCCATCTTCATCCATTCGACCGACAATGCCGTCTCCTCCTTTTTCTACGAAACGCGCGAAGCGCTTGAGATTGCACTCGAGGATCTCTCGAACCAGCTCGCATAAAACGCCATACGCCCCATTTTAAAGTTATTTGTATTTTAAACGATATATCTGTAACTATACCAAAAAACCAAAAAAGTGGACAGGCGACAATGCAAAATTACACAATTCCCTTGACCGAAGAAGCCCTCGAAAAACTGCCGGTCGACAAGATCAACGCTGCCGGCGCGATACTGATACAACTCTTCAGTACGGGCCATACGCGTACCCTCCTGGAAGCGCAACGCACGACACTGGAAAATCTCTTTCCCAATGCCGTCATCATCGGCGCGACCACCCGCGAAGCGATTGCGAACGATCGCATCGAAAGAGAGCAGACGACACTTTCGATCACGCTTTTTGAAAAGACACATCTCTCCCACCTGCATCTCAAAGATTTGTCACAGCGCAACAGTTTCGAGTGTGGCACCTATCTGGCCGATGCGCTGGTCAAAGCAGATACCAAAGCGCTTATCCTCTTTGCCGACCCCCGTTCCATCCATGCCCAGACGATGCTGGAGGGCATACACTTCGTCAACAGGAACGTTATGATCGCCGGAGGCGTCGCGGCATATGGCACCGAAGCCGAAAGTGCCCTGTTGATCAGTAACGACGGTGTCAGTGAAAAGGGTGTCGTCGCAGTCGCGCTTAGCGGAGAAGATTTGCACCTGCAGAACCACTGCAAAAGCGACTGGATTCCTTTCGGGAAAAAGCTGCTCATCACCCATGCAAAGGGTGAGAGGGTCTACAGTATCGATCATATGCGGGCTATCGACGCTCTGGAGCACTATCTGGGCGAAGATTTCATTGCGACGTTTGAAAAGAGCAAAATGCACTTTCCGCTGGTACGCACGTTTGGCGGTATTCAGATCGCCCGTTCCATCGTGCACTGTTATGAGGACGGTTCGATCGGCCTGGCAGGCGAAGTGCGGACAGGCGAACTCTATCAGATCGGTTTCGGCGATCTGGAAGAGATGATTCTCAGCAAAAATCTGCCGCTTGCAAAAATCGCCGGGAACAGGACCGAGGTCATTTTTGTCTACTCCTGTTTTGCCAGACGTATGTTTATGGAAGATGAGATCGTCAAAGAGTTCGCACCGCTGCAGAGTTTCGGCAATGTCAGCGGTTTTTTTACATTCGGGGAGTTTTACTCAACCGGGGAGAGTGCTTACCTCCTCAACAATACGATGACACTGCTCTCTCTGAGCGAGAAAACCGGCAACGAAGCCCTGCCCCGCTACACACACCCCGAGACGGATACCAAACGCTTCTCCACCTTCAAGGCACTCTCACACCTGCTGACTGTCAACGAGAGTGAGTTCAGCACCTATCACGGCTATCTCGAAGAGCGGGAGAGACTGCTCTGCAAAGGGCCTGTGGTCAACTTCAAATTTGAACTGGGAGAAGTGTTACGCTGCAGCTACATCTCTCCCAACATCCGAAAAATGCTTGGCTACGGGGCCAAAGAGTTTCTCTGCAATGAAGTATCCCCTCAGATGCTGTTCGATGATGAGACATGGGAAGCACTGCGCAAAGCGTTTGAACGATATCTGGCAGACGATGCGCTGACATTTGAAAAAGAGATCCGGGTCAGGGCAAAATTCGGCGATACCAAATACCTCCACCTCTTTGCCGCGACAGAAAAAAACAGAGCACAAAAACCTGCAGCACTGATCGGATACTGTATCGATATCACCCAGCGCGTCGAATCGCAGCAGAAGATCCAGAAGCTTGCATTTTACGATCATGTGACGGGACTTCCCAACAGAGAACTGCTCAAGTCGACCCTTGCCACCAAAATCGAAGAGGCAAAAGCGGAGGGGAAACTCTGCGCCGTCACTTTTTTCGATCTGGACAAATTCAAGGATGTCAACGATACCTATGGACACGCCGCAGGCGACAAACTGCTTCAGATGATCGCCAACCGCGTGCGCGCGGTACTCAAAAAAGAGGATTTCATCGCCAGAATCGGCGGAGACGAATTTATCCTGATTCAGGGGGGATTGAGCAGAAACGGCGTACAAACCACCATCTACGCCACGATCAACCGGATTCTTACGATCGTGCATGAACCCTTCAATATCGATGACAAGATCGCCCACATCTCCACCAGTATCGGAACGGCAATCTACGGAATCGACGGAGAGAGTGTCGATGATCTGATCCGTCATGCGGATATGGCGATGTACGAAGCCAAAAAAGATCCGGATGTCCACTTCAAGTTCTATTCGCAACGCATGCGCTTTCAGAGGGAGAGTCACCTCGCACTGCAAAATGCGCTCAAAGATGCGGTTCGGGAGAAACGTTTTCACCTCCTTTACCAACCGCAGGTCGATATACACAGTGGCAAAATCGTCGGTGCCGAAGCGCTGATGCGCTGGAACGACCCGGTACTGGGTGAGATCTCACCGGTCACTTTCATCCCTCTGGCGGAGGAGTTGCATCTGATCGTCGAACTGGGTGAGTGGCTGCTGGAAGAGGTGTGCCAGAAGATCGCCTATCTGCAGAACCGTAGTAAGCTGCCCGGGAATTTCAGGTCGATTGCCGTCAACATCAGTCCGCTACAGTTCGCAGACCCCTATTTTGTTTCGAAAGTAGAGAAGATGCTCGACCTGATGCAGATCGACGCGCGTTATCTGGAGTTTGAACTCACCGAAGGGGTTTTTGCCGACAACCTTCCGATGATCGTCGAAAAGATGCATCAGCTCAAGGCACTGGGTATCACCCTCTCACTCGACGATTTCGGTACCGGGTACTCTTCGCTGCAGTATCTGAAGGAACTGCCTGTCGATACAATCAAGATCGACCGCTCCTTCATCGATGCGGTACAGAAAGATGAGAAAAATCAGCTTCTCACCTCCACGATCATCCAACTTTCCCAGAACATGCAGTGCAAAATCGTCGCGGAGGGCGTCGAGAACCTGGAACAGCTGAAGTTTCTGAAGGAGAACCGCTGCGAAACTTATCAGGGTTTCTACTTCAGCAAACCGGTCACCTTCGAAACGTTCGAAGCGCTGTTGATCGAGGAGGCACAACAGGAGACGATCGGGACAGCGTAGCGCTATGCCTCGATATCACTCAGGCGCAGCAGCGCATCGACGTCGGGTTCCGCGCCCCTGAAAGCGACGAAACTCTCCATCGCTTCGCGGCTGCCCCCTTTTTGCAACACCTCTTCGAGATAGGCTCCGGCGACGTTGTCACTGAAGATCCCCTGATCGACGAAGTGAAAGAAGGCATCGGCACTCAGCACTTCGGCCCATTTGTAACTATAGTAACCGGCACTGTATCCCCCTGCGAAGATATGGCCGAAACTCCACTGGAACCTGTTGTACGCCGGCGGCTTCATGACAGAGACCTCATCCCGCACCGCATCGAGGATCTTCTGTACTTCCGTGGCATCATGCAGTCCCAGATGGATCTTCATGTCAAAGAGCGCGAACTCGAGCTGGCGCAGCATGCCCATCGCGGACTGGAAATTTTTGGCGTTTTTGAGTTTTTCGATCATCCCGGCCGGCAGCGCTTCGCCGCTTCGGTAGTGTTTCGCGAAACGCTGCAACACTTTCGTTTCATAGGCGAAGTTTTCGAGAAACTGGCTGGGGAACTCCACAGCATCCCACTCGACACCGTTGATACCGCTGACAAAAGGCTCTTCGACAGCGCTCAGCATATGATGGAGAGCGTGTCCCATCTCATGAAAGAGCGTGACCACATCATCCGGTCGCAGCAGTGAGGGGCTGTTTTCAGTGGCAGGCGCGAAATTGCCGACGATAAAGGCGATCGGCAGCACGATCTCACCCTCGAGGTTACGGTGGTGTGTCACCCAGTCGTTCATCCAGGCACCCCCGCGCTTCCCTTTGCGGTTTTCGAGATCGACATAGAGTCTCGCCTGCTTTTTGCCGTTGTAACTCAGATCGAAAACATCGACACTCTCATGCCATACCGGTGTATCGACCTTTTCGAAAGTGATTCCGAGCAACGCATGCAGGAAATCGAACAGTCCCGCTACCGTCTGCTCTTTTTCAAAATAGGGTTTGTAAGCTTCGTCTGCGACATCGAGTGTCGCGATTTTCAGTTTTTCACTCCAGTAGGCGATATCCCATGCCTCCAGATCTCCCTCAAAACCGTTTTCGCTTGCAAATGCCTGCAACGCTTCCAGCTCCCGCTTCGCCTGCGGTTTCGCCTTTTTGGCCAGCGTCTCCAGAAAGGAGATCACCTCTTCGGGTTCTCGCGCCATCTTTGTCTCCAGCGAAAGCTGTGCATAGTTTGCAAACCCGAGGATCTTCGCCTCTTCGTCACGCAGGGCGAGAATCTCGGTAATCAGCGTCTCGTTTTCGGGTGCTCTGGTCGTATAGGCCCTGTAGAGGCGCTCCTTGAGCTGACGGTCGGGCGAATAGGTCATGAAAGCGATGAAAGAGGGTTGCTGAAGCGTGAAACGCCACGCCTTTTTGCCTTCGATCTCCGTCTCCGCCGCCGCGAGATCGCTTTCGGGCAACGCTTTGACCGCTTCGAAATCTTCGACAATCAGTTCGTACGCTTCGGTCGCCCTGAGGAGATTCTGCGCATAAGCGGTCGTCAGTTCGCTCAGTTTCAGATTGATCTCCGCCAGACGCTTTTTCTGCGCCTCCGGGAGGCCGACACCGCTCAGTTCGAAGGATTGGATCGTATCTTTGAGCACCTTTTTCTGCGCATTGTCAAGGGTCTCTCCCTCAGCGGCTTCGATCTCTTTGAATGCTTTGTAGATATCCTCATTTTGTGAGAGCCTGGTAGAGTACTCTGTCAGAGGCGGCAAGAGTTCGTTGTAGACATGCTCCGTCTCCGGGGTGTTGCAGACATAGTTGAGATGGGAGATGGGCGTGAAGAGATACCCCACCTCTTCCGAGTAGATCTGATAGGGTGTGACGAAGCTCGCGTAGGTTTTCTGTTCCAGCTTCAGCAGCGCTTCGATCTTTTTCTCATTCTCTTCGAGCAGTTGCAGCAGCTGTGCTTTCTGTGCTTCGAGCGTATCGTTCGTCAGTGTAAAGGGTTTAAAATGCATAGATACCATCCTTCTTTGGAAAATTTTTTGCCATTATAGCAAATCGACACCATTTTTGCTATCTGATTTAAAAAATAGCAATTTGCTAAAAAATCTTTACGATACGTCGATAGTAGTAACAATGACACCAAATGCAGGAGAACGGTTTATGAAAAAAAGATGGCAAATATCGGCAGCACTGCTCGCGGCACTGCTTCTCTTCGGCGGATGCGAAAATGCGACCAGGGATCTCGACAGTCAGGTTGCCCGGGGGAGTGACCAGGGCGGCGGTACTGGGCAGATAAGTACCCCGGAAGATAACAGTACAACGGCAATGCTACCGCCCACCGGCGGCAGTGTCACCGATGAGAACAGTA
>JANTHT010000096.1 GCA_024762235.1 Sulfurospirillum sp. | reverse complement strand
AAGGAGGAAGATATGAAAAAACAACTGGCAGCCTGGGCAGTAGCGGGGGCACTGGCGTTTCCGGCAACAGTGGCAGCAGATCATGTATGGGTAGCGCTATTTGCAAAAAACACACCCTTTAAAACCCAGGGCTTCGAAAGCCGTAAATATTTCAGCGAATTTGCATCGGCGATCGATCAGCGCTGGAAAAAAGGATATACCCTCTGGGATCTGGAGCAGGGGTACCACAGATGGATGGGTGTCTTTGTCAAAGGGGCCGGATACACAGCCCAATCCTACACCAGCCGACGCGACATCGAGAAGTTTGTCAAAGTGGTGCAGCTGCGCCAGAAACAGGGCTTCTCCCTCACCGACGTCGAGTGGGGCAACGGCCGCTGGGTCGGTATCTTTTCCAAAGGAAAGGGGCTGGGCGTACAGGAGTTTAAACTCTTCGAAGATGTCGACATGTTGCCCGGCATCATCTACAGCTACTGGAAAAAAGGGATGAAACTCGACCGTGTCACCTACGGAGACGGCCGGTGGTTCGCCGTTTTTTCGGTCGACAAAGATGCCAAAGATCAGCTCGTGACACTCTCCAAAAGTTTCGAAGGGATGCAGAAAGATCTGCGCAAAAAGTGGGATGCCGGCTACAAAGTGGTCGATCTGGAGTATGGATTCAGCACATGGATCGCCATCTACGACAAAAAAGCCCCCTACACACATGAGAGCGTCGACGCCATCAACGATTTCGACGAGTTCGACGCCGATATCAGGGCGCGCTGGAAGAGAGGATTTCATATCATCGATCTGGCGGACGGCAAAAATTAGGAGGAGAGGATGTTGCGTATCTTCGCTCTGCTGATACTCCTGCATCTGGTGCTGTCGGGATCCGGAGGGTACCACAAATGGGTCGGTATCTTTGCGAAAGAGAGCGGCATACGTGATCAGAAGATCCTCTCCGCACTGCAGTACAAAACACTCCTGGAGAAGATCAAACCATGGGATGCGAAGGGATACTACGTCAGCGACCTCAAATATGGTGAAGGCAAATGGGTCGCAGTCATGAGCCGTGGCGATGCGATCTTCTCCGAGACGATCATCAGCAGTGGGCGCTGGGGTGACTTCCGCGAAAAACTCAAAAAAGCGTGGCGGTCGGGACGCTATCTGATCGATCTGGAGTACGGCATGGGGCGCTGGGTAGGCGTATTCTCCCCCGATCTGCGTCTCAAAGCGCAAAGTTACAGCTCCAACAGCGATATCGACAAACTCGAATACCTGATAGAAGAGGGGTGGGAGAACCACTACAAAGTGACAGAGATCGCCTTCGGTGAAGATCGCTGGGTGCTGATATTTGCCAAAGGGTCACGCCTGCGCAACCAGCGTTTCGAGCGTGCCGCTTCGTGGGAAGAAGCCTGCGAGACGATGGAAGATCGCTGGGGGAGGGGGCAGGACATCATCGAGCTGGAGTACGCGAAGGGAGAGTGGCTCATGCTCTTCGCGATGCATACCGGTTTCGAAAATCAGCGCTACAGCAGCCGCGACCGTTACGAGGATTTTGTCAATCAGGCACGCCTGCTTCGCAAGAAGGGGTATTACATCGTCGATCTTGCCGATGGATGGTAGAGAGAAGCGGCAAAGCGTTTTGCAATACGCTCCATCTCTTCATCTGCTCTATCAAGCAGCATCGCGATCTGTTCTATGTCGAGTCTCTCCATATAGCGGAGTTGCAGGTAGCTGATCTCGTCAGAGTCCAGGTGCTCTATATCTTCATTTTGTAATATCGTCTGTAGTTGTATCATCTCGCTTGTCGCGCACACGGAGCACTCCTTTTGACGCTTTGCACGGAAGCAGCATGCTCAAAAGCGGTCGAGCACGCGTTTCATAAAGATGGCAAAGCTGTTTCGTTGCGGAGGTAGAAGCACCTTGTGTTCCATCTTTTCCAGGAGGGTCCGTGCGACGAGAGAAAGTTCGTAGGCGCAGAGGTTGGAGGGGTACTCCTGTGCAAAGAGCACACGGTATTTGGAACTTTTGGCGATAAGCGGATCCTGCGAGATCGCACCCAGATAGTGTAGATGCGGCGGATTGGCGATATTGTTGTCGGCGACTTTGCCTATTTTTTCAAAGATCAGATTTCCCTCTTTTTCGTTGCGCGTCATGTTAAGCAGCAGGTTGATGTCGGGATGAAACGTGTTGGTCACCTTGATCAGGGCATAGGCATCTGTGATCGCAGAAGGATCCGGGACTGTGATCACGACGATCTCATCTGCCTCTTCGAGAAATATCTGTACATTTTTGCCGATGCCCGCGCCTGTGTCGATGAAGAGAAAATCGAGGTTGTCCAGAAATGTCGCCTCTTTTGCAAAACGCGTCATGATCTCCTCATTGTTATAGGCGAAGATTTCGTCACCGCTCTCTCCCGGGATCAGCCATAGATTGGGATCGATTTCGATGACAATATCACGCAGCGTGGCTTCACCGCGCAGAACATGCAGCAGGGTTTTGTCGACACGTACGTTAAATATGATATCGAGATTGGCCAGACCGATATCGGCGTCGAAGATGCCGACTTTGTATCCCATCTGTGAGAGTTGCCACGCCATATTGGCGGAGAGTGTGCTTTTACCCACGCCCCCCTTGCCGCTGGTGACGGCGACAATCTTCGTTTTCGGGATCTCCGTCGGTGCGGTGCTGTTTTGCCTGGGGTTGAGTATCTGGTGCAGTCTCGAAGCCTGGGTATGGTTCATGCATCGACCTTTTGCGGAAATCCTTCAAAGAGGCATTCGATGAAAAAGTCTGCAGAGGCGGTACGCAGGTCGTCGGGTACCTCCTGTCCGGTCGAGAAGTAACTCAGCGGTTTCTGTGATTCGTAGATGAGGGAGAAGATGTTCCCGAATCCGGATGTCTCATCGAATTTGGTGATCATGAGTGTGTCGATGTTGAGGAAAGAGAACTTTTCCCAGGAATCTTTGAGGTCCTGATATTTTGCGGAAGCGGAGAGGACCAGATTGACATCGATAGGCTGGTTGACATGCTCCAGAAACGCTGCGATCTTTTTGAGTTTCTGCGTATCATGCTGGGAACTGCCGACAGTATCGATCAGAATCAGGTCGCAGTAGGAGAGGTTGGCCAGCGCCTTTTTGAAATCGTGCGTATCGATCACATCTTCGAAAGGGAGTTTCATCATCTGTGCATATTGAAAGAGTTGCTCCACCGCACCGATACGGTAGGTATCGAGTGTGATGATACCCACTTTGTAGCGGTGTTCGAGGAGGGCATAGCGTGCGGCGAGTTTGGCCAGTGTCGTCGTTTTGCCTACACCGGTGGGGCCGACGAGCATCATGACCTTCTGCTCCCCTTTGGGAATCTCCCGCTCCAGGCGAATGGGAATCAGCTTTTTGAGCAGTACCTGAAAGTAGCGTCGTATCGTGTTTGAGCTTTTACGCATATGCAGCGGCATATGTTCCAGCGTCTCTTCAAGTATCGCTTTGATATGCTTCTCATCCATCCCGCTCTCTTTGGCGATCTTGTAGATTTCGGCGAACTCCGGCGGTATGCGTATATCGTTGGCATACTTCTTCTCTTCCCAGAGCATTGTCTGCAAGAGTTTGATCTTGTCTGTCAGGGCTTCGATGTCGCGCTTGAGGAGCTTATATTCATGCGTTTTATCAGCGGCGGAAATCTCAGAGGTTGCAGCGTGCGACGGGGCAGGGTTTCCCAGGGTGTCAGCCTGCAGACGCGAGAGCTCTTCGGCTGTTTTGGAGATGTTGAGAAGTATCTCTTCATCAAAATCGATCTTTTTTCGCGGCTTTTGCGGTGCTACTTCTGTTTCGGGCTCTGAAGCGTGGGCTTTGGCTGCCTCTTTGTGTGCAACGACCACTTCATAGAGAGGGCTCTGTGTGAGACTCTTTTTACGAATCTCTCTGGTGCTGATGACCAGCGCTTCTTCACCACAGGCGGCCTGCGCCTTTTTGAGCGCCTCTGCGGGTGTCGGCGCCGTAAAAGTGTAAAGTTTCATGTAACCCTCTTCTGAGATAGGATAGTGGGATCAGGACACTTTCGCGTTCGCGGAATCTGGGGTGCGGAAGTGTCAAATGCCTTTTATTAACAGCCATTTTATCGTAAACTATTATATCTATGTCTAAAGTTCTTGGACTATTTTCAAAAGCTCTTTTTCTCTTAAAAAATTTCTCAGTATGGAGTGCAAGGCGCAGCAGACGGTGCGGGGAGAGATCAGTTTTGATAAGGATGACTGCATTGTAGAAACAGGGCTGGTCGAGGTATCCGAAGGGAGGGTTTTTGAGGATGGGGGAGGTTTCGACGACATCGACGAGCGTATGGGCACGCAGATAGTGAAGCAGCCTGACGAAACGGGCGGGTGTGTTGCCGACGTTGCCCCCGATCCCGAGAATCGCTGTGTGCTTTTTAGAGGATTTTTTGCTGTTTTGCCAGGGATAGGCAGGGGAGAAATAGAGTGTCAGATCTGCTGAGAGGCGTTTGCGCATCGTCAGAGTACGACGGCACGTGTCGCAGCGATCTTTACCATATCTTCTATCCGTACGCCGAATTCGCCCGGCAGGTAGATACCCGGTTCGATCGTAAAGACCATATTCTCTTCGATGATCGTCTCCGATTTGGAAGAGATGACGGGAAGTTCGTGGATATCGAGCCCGACGCCGTGTCCTGTAGAGTGGACGAAATATTTGCCGAATCCCGCTTTGTCGATCACATCGCGCGCCGCCTTGTCGATATCACATGCGCGTACACCCGGTTTTGAAGCTCTGATCGCCGCCTCCTGTGCTTTGAGCACGGTATCGTAGACTTTCTGGCGTTTGGAAGAGAGAAAACTTTGCCCCTTTTTGTCAAAGTTCAGATCGTTGCTGTATTCGCTGACGCGGGTGCGGTCGGAGCAGTAGCGTTCGTGTTTGAGTCCCGCATCCACCAGAATCAGGGAACCGATTTTAAGTTCCGTATCCGTAGGCAACGCATGCGGTTTGGCGGCATTTTCATTGATGGCGACGATCGGTTCGAAACTGAGAGGGTATTGGCCGAAATTGCTGAGTCTCGCGGAACACTCGAAAAAGAGACGTTTTTCGTTCTGATTGAGGCCATGACGCCTGATATAGGCGGCGAACTGTGCGAACGCCTCCTCTCCCAGCCGTGCCGCCTCTTTGAGCAGTTTGATCTCTTTGGCCGTTTTGATGATCCGTCTCTTTTTCGAGAAATCGGGAGCCGCTTCGAAATGGGTATATTTGGAGTTTTTGAGTTTGTCATACTCGGCGACAGTGAAGTCGTTGGGATCGAAGTGGAGTTTTTTGATACGATATTTCTGCAGCAGTTTGGCTGCCTCGGCAACGACATCCCTCGCTTTGACGATCTGTGTATGTTTCAGTTTTTCGGCCGCTTCAACGCTATACCTGCCGTCCGTGATGAAGATGGACTCTTCGCCGAGTCGCAGATAGATCTCGTTGTCGCATGAAAAGCCGCACTCGTAGTAGACGGCATTTTCATCTTTGAGGATGTAGTTTTTCATCGCTGCTTACTGTTTCGGTTCCTGCTGTTTCTGCGCTTCCTGCATCGCTTTGATCTCACTGAGGATCTGTACCATGCTGACCATCGCGAGATGGTAACTGAAAGGGCCGAAACCGCTGATCTGTCCTGCACATACAGGCGCGATCAGGCTCTTTTGTCGGAACTCCTCTCTGGCATAGATGTTGGAGATATGGACTTCGATGGTCGGAATCTGTACCGCTTTGATCGCGTCACGTATCGCGATGGAAGTATGCGTATAGGCGGCAGGGTTGATGATGATTCCCTGGCTCTCTCCGAGGCACTCCTGGATTTTGTCAATGATTTCACCTTCGAGGTTGCTTTGGAAAAATTCCACTTCCACATTGCTCTGTTTGGCGTAGTTTTCCATCTGGGTGTGAATATCTTCGAGTTTCATCGGTCCGTAGATATTCTGCTCTCTGAGGCCCAGCATATTGAGGTTCGGACCCTGTATGACAGTGATTTTCATTCTTTTCCTTTAAATAAAGTAATGTTATAGTGCTTTATAATGTAGCAGGCATTGTAGCCAATTTGGGCTAAAGATTCACTATTTGCGATGAGGATGGAGTCATGACAGTAGTACGGGCAGCGTATGTGATGCGGATGAACGAAGATTTTGAAGTGATTACAGACGGGGCGGTGGCGTTCGAGAAGCGTATCCGTGCGGTCGGGCCGGTGGAAGCGGTGCGGGACGAGTATCCGGACGCCGATTTCGTGGATGCGGGTGACCACTCCGTGCTGCTGCCGGGACTGGTCAATCCGCATGTACATCTGGAGTTTTCCGCCAACAAAACGACGCTGCACTACGGCGACTTCATCGGTTGGCTGGAGAGTGTCATACGCCACAGGGATGCGCTGAGCGCGGGATGCAGGGAGATCTGCATCAAGAAGGTGCTCGACGGCATGTTGCGCTCGGGAACGACGACGATCGGTGCGGTGAGCAGTTTTGGACTTGACATGAAACCGTGCGTCCACTCTCCGATCAACGTGGTCTATTTCAACGAAGTGCTGGGAAGCAACCCCGCGATGGTCGATGCACTCTATCAAAACTTTCTGCAGAGACTGGAAGAGAGCAAAAGCTATGCACGTGAGCGTTTCACACCGGCGATCTCCGTGCATGCGCCCTATTCGACCCACCCTATTCTGGCGAAAAAGGCGCTGCAGATCGCCCGTGACGAAGAGATGGTCGTTTCGACACACTTTATGGAGAGCCGTGCCGAGCGGGAGTGGCTCGATAAAGGAAGCGGCGCGTTCGCGGCATTTTTCGAAACCTTTATGCCCGGTACAAAACCGGTGAACGATCCGCTGGAGTATCTGAAGCTCTTCACAGGAACGGAGGCACTCTTCACCCACGCGGTACATGCGACAGATGATGAACTGCGTCTGATGCAAGAGATCGGCACCGTCACGCACTGCCCCGTCTCCAACAGACTGCT
>JANTHT010000095.1 GCA_024762235.1 Sulfurospirillum sp. | reverse complement strand
GCATCGCGCTCCCCTCTCTGGCCAGCGACACCCTGAGCCTCTGCGTCGCCATCGACACCTCCGGCTCCATCGATGAAACGCTGCTGGGGGCCTTTCTGGAGGAGTTCAAAGCGATCATGACCAACTTTCCGGCAGTCAAAATCGAACTGATCATCGCCGATGCGAAGGTGCATGCGCACTACACTTTTCAGGGTGGGGAGAAGCTCGATTTCCCTGTCAAAGGCGGCGGGGGTACCGATTACCGTCCTGTATTTGACTATATCGACGGCAACATTCCCATGAGCACGATGCTTCTCTACTTCACGGACGGTGACGGCTGGTTTCCGCGCCGGCCTCCCCACTATGAAGTGCTCTGGGCACTCTCCAGAGATGCAAAAGTACCCTTTGGCAGGAAACTGGTGCTTTTTTCACAAAAATAGTTAAAAAAACAGCACTCGTTTGCCGATATAGTTACCAACAGTTCAAAAAGGTGACACGATTATGCAAACAACGCTCTCTCTATTTCCTTTTGCCAAACATACCAGCGACAATATCGAACAACAAAACAGATTTCTCAAAAAGATCTCTCTGACAGGCAAGATCAACGCCCTGGACTTTTCGGCAAACCTCTTCAATTACACCGACGAAACGATTGAAAAATTTGAATCGCTCAAAGTGGAACTGGTCGAAGCACTGGTGGAAGAGAATCTCAATAAAGTCAACGGCGAACTGGCACTCAAAGCGCAACTCTCCATTGATGTGCTGAAAAGAAATCTCTTCGAACGCACCGCCGATGTCGGATTTCTCGCTACAGACGGTGAAATCATCGCTTTTTTGGAAGATACGCACTGCAGCAAAGAGAAGATCGTTGCCAGATTACAGGAGTATGTCAAAAAATACAGCGTCTATGACGATGTGATCCTCTTTGACACCGAGGGAAATGCCAGGGTCAATATCAACAGCGGCAACAAAGTCACTGCAAGCAGAGATACGATCCTCGAAGAGGCACTGCAAAGCGACACTTTCGTCGAATACTACCGTCACAGCGATATATTTGATAAAAAAGAGAAGTCGCTGCTCTACGCACACAAGATTGTGTCGGATAGAAGGACAATCGGCGTGTTGTGCCTCTCCTTCAAGTTTGACGATGAACTCAGAACCATATTTGAGACACTGGCCGATCAAAACGTCATCCTCTCTCTCGAAGATGAGAGCGGTGTCATCGCCTCGAGTGATACCAAGGCAGTGCCTCTCAAAAAGAGAGTAACCCTCAGAAAACACCACAATTTTTCGCTTTACAATCAAAAATATTTTGCAGTCAAGGCTGAAACGACAGGGTACCAGGGCTATTTCGGTCTTGACTGGAAAGCGATCGCGATCTACAGAGAGACCCGCAAAGAGAACACGACAGACGATACGCCCGCGATCACACTGCCTCCGAAACTCGACAGCATCATCCAAAGAGCACGTGAAATCGTAGAGGATCTCGGCGATGTGATTATCAACGGAGAGTTGATCGCTTCCAAGTTTCGTCAGTACTCGCTCTCCCCGATCCTTGAAAATCTGCGACAAATCAGTGCGGTCATGCTGCAAAACATCAACGAATCCGCCACCAATCTGGTCACACTGAACAGAGAAGCCCTCATGAACAACGCGAAAATCGCGACATCGTTCAGCATGGATCTGATGGACAGGAATCTCTATGAGCGCGCCAACGATTGCAGATGGTGGGCACTGACACCGCAGTTCATCGCAGAACTTGCAAAGAGTAAACCCGATCAGAAGATACTCAATGATATCCTCCTCGAGATCAACACACTCTATACTGTCTATACCAATCTCTTTCTTTATGACAAAAGCGGGACGATCGTCGCAGCTTCCCGTGATCATACCGTTATCGGCACGAAGATCTCCTCACAAGCCGTCACACAGACACTCCAGAACATCGATTCACAAAGATATTTCGTATCGCCTTTTGAGGAGACACCGCTTTATGGGAACAGACCTACCTACATCTACCATGCCTCCGTCGTCAACGGGAAAGAGAACATCGGGGGAATCGGTATCGTTTTTGACAGCGAGCCTGAATTCAGAGCGATCCTGCAGGACAGCGCACTGCAGCACTACGAGAGTTTCTCTCTCTTCTGCGATCAGAACCAGAACGTGATCTCTTCTACCCATCCGAAGATTCAAGTCCAGGAGAAGCTCTCCGCAGGCATACCCCTGCGCGCTTTTGATGAAGAGAAGATCTTTCAGGATTTTATAGACTTTGAAGAGAGAAGATATCTGCTTACTGTCGTCCCCTCTCATGGCTACAGAGAGTACAAACGCAAAGACAACTATCGCAACAAAGTCTTCGCACTCTCCTTTGTCGCTGTATGATCTAATCTAATGGGGTCAGGGCTTTACTTTTAACTTTTACCCGCTATAATCCCTCCACACAGGAGGCACTATGGCAAGAAAAATCCGAATAGAAGATGCAGGTTTTCACCATATCATCAACCGAGGTGTTGAAAGACGCGTAATATTCGACACGACAGAAGATAAAGAGAAGTTTTTAGAGATCGTCTGTGAAGTTGCTGCGCATTATGATTTTACGATCCATGCCTATGTACTTATGAGTAACCACTACCATCTGATTTTGGAAAACACAAGAGAAAACTTATCGGCAGGGATGCGGCAGATCAATGCATCCTATGCACAATACTACAATAAAAAATACCAACGCACAGGACATCTCTGGCAAGATCGTTTTAAGTCGTGGTATGTTTTTGATGAGCATTATCTTTTTCTTCTTTTCAGATATATAGAATTTAATCCTATTGTTGCACAGATGCGTCAAAAAGTGGGAGAGTATCCCTATACGCTAATGCATGATATCCTTCATAACAGCGTAAGAGATTGCATGAAAAAGAGTTTTGTACTGCAGCAATACGATAACACAAACGAACTGCTCAAATCGCTTGAGATAGAGATGACGCAAGAGGAACAGGAAAAGATCAGCCGGTTTCAAAAAGAGGCGACAGCCTATAAAACACATCCAAAAAAGATACAGCAAAAGCTAAAACTGGATGATTATTTTAAAAAAGAGATGTCAAAAACAGAGAGAAACGAAGCGATACTAAAAGCCTGGCAAGACGGTTTTATGCAGAGTGAAATTGCAAAGTTTTTAGAACTTTCCGATGCGGGGGTGAGCAAGATATTGAAAAAGTTAAAAGTAAAGCCCTGACCCCACTTTAAAGAACGGTTGTTGCATATAAAAATAATAAAAAGCGAACCGTTCCATGAAGCCTGACACACCTGCTCATCCCCCTTTACGTAAAACACTCAAAAAAGCTGCAGCCACGATCGCTGTGATTGTGCCGATGTTGCTGGCGGTCGTAGGCCTCGCGGGTCTCTTTCACGCCTTTGTCACCACAGATATGCTCCGCGCGCTCTTCAGCGGCAGTACGCTGCACGATATCATCATCAGCACACTCGGCGGTTCTCTCTCTGTCGGCCAACCGGTTGTCAGCTATGTCGTAGGCTCCGAACTTCTCGCCAAAGAGGTTTCCCTCTATGCAGTCAGTGCCTTCATGCTCGCCTTTGTGACGCTGGGTCTGGTGCAGTTGCCGCTGGAGTTTTCACTCTTTGGCAGCCGTTTCACGCTGATACGCAACCTCCTGGCATTTCTCTTTGCGATGCTTCTGGCTTTTGTGATGACATACCTCTATCTGAAGGTTACCGCTTGAAGCCCGCCGGTAAGATATCAAAACAGCAAAAGCAGCAACTGAAGATCGGCTTTGCCATGCTCTTTGTCGTACTGCTTCTCTACAGTGCCGCAGCGGCTGTTGCTCCCGAAAAAGCAGCCGTCGCATTTGAAAACAGTGCAGCTATCATGAAGCTGATCATTCCTATTTTGTTGCTGGTAACAGTGCTGATGGCACTGATCAACAGTTATCTCAACCCCAAAAAACTCGCTGCGCACCTGGGGGAAGAGAGCGGCCTGAAGGGGTGGATCATCGCTGTGATCGCGGGTATCTTAAGCCACGGTCCCGGGTATATCTGGTATCCGATGCTAAGCGACCTGCGCCGGCATGGTGCGAACAACGGCCTGATCGTCGCCTTCATCTACGCACGTTCGATCAAACTGCCCTGGCTGCCGGTGCTGGCAGGTTACTTCGGTCTGCTCTTTACCCTCTTTCTGGTCACTTTCACCATTGTGGGCGCCGTCGTGCAGGGTATGATCGCCCGAAAATTGCTCAGGAAGAGCAGCTGAGTCTGAGATTTTTGTGGCGCAGCGGAGTCGGACCGGCATAAGCTTCGAAAGCAGGATGTTCCGCAAAGGGATCATGCGCAATGTCAAGCAGATCGTTGACCAATCGGTAATCCCCCTGCTCCGCCGCATCGATCGCTTCCTGAAGGATATAGTTTTTGAGTACATATTTGGGATTGGTTTTTTGCATCATGCGATGGCGTTCGTGACGGGGTATCCGCTCTTTTTCAAGCCGCATCTCGTAGCGGTCGAGCCACGCTTCCAGCGGTTTTCGCATCTGTACCAGTGAAAGCATCTCCTCTCTGTCACCGCCATAGTGGCTGAGTCTGCGAAAAAAGAAGGTGTAGTCTACCGGCTGTGCCTGCATCAGCACATAGAGATCTTCGATCAGCGCTTTGTCTTCATCCAGCTTTTCGACGAGCCCCAGTTTCGCACGCATCAATCCCATCATCTCTCTCTGGTAGATTTTACGAAATCCAAAAAGCACCCTGGTCGTGCGGTCCGTATCTACCAGCGGTGCAAGCGCTTCCATCAGCTTCGAGAGATTCCACTCGGCTACATAGGGCTGGTTGCCGAAACTGTAGCGCCCTTCGACATCGGTATGGTTGCAGATATAGTCCAGATCGTAATCGTCCAGAAAAGCGTATGGACCGTAATCTATAGTGAGTGACGCAATCGACATGTTGTCAGTGTTCATGACACCATGGTTAAATCCGACCGCCTGCCACTGCGCGATCAGTCTGGCCGTATCTGCAACCACTTCCGCGAACATTTTGAAGTATCGGTCGGGGTCGCCAGCCAGATGGGGAAAAGAGTCCGCGATGGTATATTCGGCCAGTGCGCGAAGGTTGTCGGGCGCTCTTTTTCGATTATAGTAACAGTATTCGAACGAACCGAAACGTATCCAGCTGGGGCTCATGCGCAGCACGATCGCCCCTCTCTCCATACGTTCCCTGCGCACCGGTTCCTGAGAGCCGATCAGCGCCAGCGCCCGTGTCGTCGCTATCCCAAGCCCATGCATCGCTTCACTCATCAGATACTCTCTGATACTCGAACGCAGCACCGCCCTGCCGTCTCCGCTCCTGGAGTAGCGCGTCACCCCCGCCCCTTTGAGCTGGAGATGCCAGCCGTTCAAAAGCCCCAGGTTGACTGCCCTCCCATCACCGAGTCTGGGAACATAAAAACCGAACTGATGCCCCGCATAGCACATCGCATAGGGTTCGATCCCTTCGGGGAGGAAAGATCCATTGACAAAATCGACAAAATCGCGCTTTTGCGACGCTTCGGCGTCGATCCCCAGAAGCGTGCCTGCATCGGCGCTGAAGCTGATCAGCGTCGGATCTTTGAGCGGGGTCGGTGCGATACGCTGATACAAAACCGGATCGAGTCCCAGATAGGCCTCTGCCGGTTCGATTTTATGATAAAACGTCACGGTACGCACCGGTTCATGTGCTTTTCACCCTAGTGTACCGCCTCGAGTCCGAAGGCATCGGCGACCGCCTGATTGGTCAACTCCCCGTTGCGGGTGTTGAGTGCACCCCGCATCGCAGGCACTTTCTCCAGCACCTTATCGGGTCCGTAGATCGCCAGCGCTTTGATGTAGGGGAGCGTCGCATTTGTCAGAGCGTAGGTCGATGTTCTGGGGTAAGCCCCCGGCATGTTGGCGACAGAGTAGTGTACGACTCCCTCTTCGATATAGGTCGGGCTGGAGTGCGTCGTCGGGCGTGAACTCTCGAAACATCCCCCCTGATCGATCGAGACATCTACCAGCACACTCCCCTCTTTCATGTCGCTGAGCATCTCCCGTGTGATCAGTTTCGGGGCTTTGGCACCGGGAATGAGCACGGTACCGATCACCATATCCGCATCGGGAAGCAGCTGCGCGATCGCACCCGCAGAGCTATAGCGTGTCGCCACATTTTTGGGCATGACATCTTCGAGATAACGCAGGCGGTCGAGATTGATATCGAAAACCGTGACATCGGCACCCAGACCCGCAGCGATCTGTGCGGCCGCTTTACCGGCCACCCCGCCTCCGAGTATCATCACTTTTGCCCTTTCCGTCCCGGCAACACCTCCGGGCAGGATACCTTCACCACCCTGATAGCGCCCCAGATGGAGCGTTCCCATGATGGGCGCCATCTTGCCCGCGACTTCGCTCATCGGCTCCAGAAGCGGCAGTTTGCCGTTGACTTCGAGTGTTTCGTAGGCAAATGCGGTGATCTCTTTTTCGAGGAGAAACTCCGTCAGCGCCCTGTCCGCCGCAAGATGCAGATAGGTAAACAGAATCTGCCCCTTTTTAAAGAGGGGGTACTCCTGCGCGATCGGCTCTTTCACTTTGACGATCAGATCCGCTTTTTCAAAAAGCGTTTCCGCGCTTTCGATCAGATTCGCCCCCGCCGTTTCATATGCTGCATCGTCGAAACCGCTCCCCGCACCTGCACCGCTTTGCACCAACAGTGTCACTCCTGCGGCGATCAGTTCCCTTGCGCCCTCCGGCGTCACAGCTACCCGGTTTTCATCCGGTTTGATCTCTTTTGGTACCCCTACAATCATGCTATCCCTCCCTCGTGTGGATCACTTGTTGTTAATAACTACCCTCTCCTACCGAGATGACATAATTGTCATCCACTTCGACTACGTCGAAAGCATGCTTGCCGCAAAACGATTCGTTGAGCTGCTGCGCCCATGCACGTGCGACCCTCAGGGCATTCTCCTTATCGTCGAAAGTTTTGATCTGAGGCATATCTTTACGCCTTGCACAGCTGCACAGTTTCTCTACAACAACATGATGTTCCATC
>JANTHT010000094.1 GCA_024762235.1 Sulfurospirillum sp. | reverse complement strand
GGTCGATAACGACCATTTTGGCGCCTTTTTTTCTCGCGTCGGCGATATAACCCGCAGATTGCTGGAAGTAGTGTCCCGCATCGGCAGCGTGTGAAGATTGGAGGAAAATCAGTTTGGAGTTTGCCCAATCCGGAGAGTTTCTGTCATCGTTCGACCACTGGATAGAACCTTCACGCGCACCTGCCGAACAGATATTCGTGTGTGAATCGGAGCCGTCTACACCGAGCATCGCAGGTATACGTCCGGTAAAACCGTTTTCGTTCGGACGACCGACATGGTACATGATATATTTTTTGGAGAGTTCGTCACCCACCTTCAGTGTATCATGCATCTTTTTACCAATCTCCTGAAGTGCCTGATCCCAGGTGATACGGATCCATTTACCGTCACCCCTTTTGGAACCTGGTGCTCTTTTGATAGGGAAAGGGATACGATCCGGATCGTACATCTGACTCATCGTACCGTAACCTTTGGCACAGTTTCTACCGCGGCTTCCCGTATGGAGCGGGTTACCCATATATTTACGGACGGTGAGGGTTTTTTTGTCAACCCATGCAGTCAGACCACAGCCTGCTTCACAGTTTGAACATGCAGTTGGTACGATCGTAAAGTCATGCACTTTGATACCGTCTGGATTCGATTCAGATTCAACACCGTTTCTCTCTGTTCCACCCCTTTTCCAGTCATCACCGTCAAGTTCTTTGAAACTGTCCCACTGGTCAACGGACGGATAGAAATGGAGAGAGTCTGGCGTCGGTGTAAATTTTGTCTCCTCTTTGGTCTCATCGGCTACAACACTGCTAAACACACCGGCAGCGACTGAAGCTCCGGCTACACCGTATGCTGTACCTTTTAAAAATTTTCTTCTGCTTTCTAAAAACATTGTCTATGCTCCTCCTTAACTCAACGATAATAATTGTGGGATGATCAGCCATACATGCTTTGCGATGAAGAGGCCGATAAGCGCTAAGATGGCTGCAAATTTCAACAGAGTACCGTTACCCTGTTTCGCTGCACCCAAAGCGATGAAAAATGGTAAGATATACCCGATAACCTGACCCAGCCAGAAAAGCGTATGGTACTCTCCGCCCTGCTGTACAAAAGCCAGAGTCGCTTCCGCTTCTTCGGACTTGAAGGAGAGGTAGTATTCACCCATATACATGGTAAATGATAAAAATGCCGCTACGGCAAGGATGATCGCAAGATCTCTCTTCGCCTCTTTGCTCCAGCTTCCGCTGAAAAAGGAGAGAATCGCAGAGCCCGCCACAAATGCTGCAAGTGCCATCTGAATCAGTTCGGCAGGTGTCTGCCAGAGCTCTCTCGCACTCGCTTCACCCATGATCGCCGCGGTGTAGAGTGTGACCGGGATAGCCATGATGATCGCAAGTTTGAACAAAGTGTCATAGATACCGCCTGTCTCTTTTTTGAAGATCACAAGATAAGCCATGAACGCGATGATACCTGTAAGTACAGTCGCCATCCATGCGCCGACGGTAATCGCAGACGTAAAATGAGGATGTATGAAGATATTGATCATTCTGAAGGGTTGATGCAGATCCAGCAGCGTAAAGAGCAGGAAGATATTCAGAAAGATGAATGCGATGACAGGCAGTACGGATTTGAGCCCTTTTGTATCGTCTTCGCCATATCTGGCCCACAGATAACCGCCTACGAGGATCGAACCCGTCGCGATACTTTTCGCCCAGAGATTGAGTGTAATCATCCATCCCCAGACAATACCAGGAAGTGCGACATCAAGTGTCACGATTGCGTTGTTGATTGCAGTAGTATGCTCGACCATTAGTGATGCCCTCCTATATGTTTCAGGTGCGTGATATTATCAAAGAGGCTGTATCCTTCTTCGCGTTTGGCTGCAAGAGGATTGAGCTGTGCCTGACCACCGCCGACATAGAAGTGTGTAGGTCTGGTGTTCTTTTCAGGTTTTCTGACCTGTACACGCTTGTCTTTGCTGATATAACGGCTGATGTTACTCATTGGATCTTCAAGATCTCCGAAGATATTGGCTTCGACAGGACATGCGACGACACATGCGGGCATCAGGCCGCCTTCGATTCTGTGTGCGCAGTAGGTACATTTGTCGGCAGTATTGGTCTCGGGATCCATATAGATCGCACCGTAAGGACATGCCATGATACAGCCAGCACAACCGATGCATCGGTCTTTGTCGACATTGACAATACCGTTTTCGAGGTAGTGGAGTGCACTGACAGGACAGATCCTTTCACAGGGGGCACTTTCACAATGGTTACAGCGAAGTGGTGTAAACGTTCTGGAAGTGTCCGGAAAAGTTCCCTGATCCACATATTTGACCCTCAGCCGCCAAGAGCTTACCGGCACATCATTTTCAACTTTACAGGCAACCTCGCACCCTTTGCATCCCATGCATAGGTCAAGGTCTACTAAAAAGCCTAACTTCATAAGTCCTCCTTATAAGTGTTATTATATATATAATCATATATTATATAATCGATCTAATTATAACTCATCAGACTATAAACGAATCTTATAAATATCTCATTTTAAACAAAAATCGGCACTATGTCGGAATTTTACCCAACTCCATTCATCAGGTTCGTATAAGGAGAAAATGATTTACGATCACGGAAAGGTCTGAAATAGTGGCGTTTTCATTCTTTTTGAGGTAATCGAGCATCTTTTTATATCTTTTGAAATCAAACTCTTTCTCTCTGAGATAATTTTCTAAAGTATTTTCGATACTTTCCCCGCTTCTCTGGTAAGCGAGGAGCGATGTCGTAAGATCTACGAGCAGTGCTTCGAGCAGAATCTGTAGTTGTTCCTGAAGAAGCGCTTCATTGGGTTTATTTATAGTTACAGTTTCGATATGTTCGATCAGCAGTGTGATTTCAAATGTCTGCAGTATATAATAGAAAAGCATTGCACATCTTTTAAACGGCGCTCCTGTCTGTTTTGTGATCCTGATGATGGCGGTCGCAAACTTGAGATAGTCGATTCTGGTAAAGAAGTCGTTGATCAGGCTGTGCTCCGGGATGAGCAGACGCTTCGGTATATCGAGGTTTGCTGTGATCGTGTTGATAGCCTCTTTATAATCAAGTATCGTTTCGAAACAGAACTCTTCCGGCTTGAGTGCGCGGAGCATCCAGCGGACATTATAGGCGATCTGATCCTCGATCTCGAGCAACATATCATACTGTTTCTGTACCGGCATGCTGTAGTCGCCGCGGTAGATGTTGTATCGCACATCGTTGGCACTGTAGAGTTGGTTGGTGATGAGATACGCTTTGATCTTCAGCAAAAACTTTTCATGTCCTATCTCTTCATAGTCGCTCAGAAATGTCGCGCCGAACTGATCGATGATTTTGTTGGCGATGATCATGGAGATGATCTCTTTTTTCAGCGGATGGCTCAAAACGGCATCTTCATAGAGTGCGATAAACTCTTTGGGAAAATATTTGAAAAGATATTTTTGAAAAAAGGCACTCTCTTTGTAGAGGTCGCTTTCGTTGAGTATCTTTTTGAGAAATATTTTGGCGTAGAGAAGGATCACGGAGAGGGCAGGGCGTATGATATACCCTTTTCTGTCGATCACCTCGACAAAGTCGGTATCTTTGGGAAGATTGAAGTAGCGCCTTTTAAAGACGTCGAGATGGTTTTCCAGGAGGTTGACGACGCGGATAAACTCCTTGCTCTTCTCTCTGGAACGCTTACGATCGAGTGCGATGCAGAGTGCCTGAAAGTAGTTGGTCCAGAGGACGGAGTTGACGACAAAGGGTATCTGTTCCATCAGTGTTTCACGCTTTTTCTGCGGTGTGATGAAAGCTTTTTGGACCAGCGCGTTAAGGATGATTTTGAAGTTGACTTCATGATCACTGGTGTTGACGCCGGCTGCGTTGTCGATACTGTCAAGGTGCACTTTCCCGCCGTTTCTGGCATATTCGTAACGTGCTTTTTGGGTCATGCCCAGATTGCCGCCCTCGCAGAAGCAAAAAGCCCTCACTTCGGTGGCGTCTACGCGAACATACTCATTCTCTTTGTCGCCCACCTCCAGATTGCTCTCTTCGCTGGACTTGACATAGGTGCCTACCCCGCCGTTGTAGAGCATATCGACGGGAAGTTTCAGCAGCATGTTTGCCAACTCTTCTCCGTTGACCGTCTCTTTGCGTGTATGAAGCATCTTCTTCAGGATCTCATTGAGCTCTATTTCGCGGTTGCTACGCTTGTATACCCCGCCGCCTTCGGAGATTTTTTCCGGATTGTAGTCGGACCACTTCTGGTGTTGGGCACCAAAGAGCCTCAGTCGCTCTTCGTAGGCGACACCAGGGTCGGGATCGGGGTCGATGAAAACTTCGTCGTGACTGATCGCCCCCAACAGTTTGAAGGTCTTGCTCTGGAGCAATCCGTTTCCGAATACGTCGCCGCTCATCGATCCGATGCCAACGACCGTGATCGGTTTTTCATAAAAGTTGATACCTCTTTCGATAAAAAAACGCTCTACCGATTTGAGCGCCCCTTTGGCGGTAATCCCCAGCTTTTTGTGGTGAAAGCCGTTGCTCCCGCCGCTGGCGAAAGCGTCGTCTATCCAGAAGCCTCTCTTTTGGGCGATTGCGTTGGCGGTATCGCTCATGTTGGAGGTACCCCTGTCGGCTGCCACGACAAAATAGGTATCGTCATCGTCATAAGCGACGACGCTTGTGTCGTGGACGACATGATCGTCGATTTTATTGTCTACCAGATCGAGAAGTGCATCGATGAACGCACTGTAGTAGTCGGTAAAGAGTTCGAAACTGAGCGCATATCTGGGTGTATCGATGATAAAACCGCCTTTGGCGCCGCTGGGAATGATAATCGCGTTTTTCCCTTCCTGTGCAGCCATCAGCGATTTGATCTCGACGCGGTAGTCGTCGGGGCGGCTGCTGTAGCGGATGCCCCCTCTGGCCACTTTGCCCATACGCATGTGGGTACCGCGAAATGTCTCGTTGTAGACATACGCTTCAATCATCGGCTGCACTCCCCTGAGGTGCGGTTTGAGTGCCTCTACATCGATTTTGATCGCGATGCTCGGTTTTTCAAGATAGTAGTTGGTCCGCAGCATGTGATGAAGAATTTTGAAAAAGAGTTTGAGTATGCGGTCGTCATCGCTTTCGCGAACCTTTTTAAACCCTCTTTCAATCTCTTTGTGCAACCCCTGCAACTGCTTTTTCCGGCCTTTTCCGGCAGGATCGAATTTCACACTGAAATAGGCATAGAAGAGGTTGCTGAGAGAGTGGTAGCGTATGAGTGTCTGGAGAATCTTGGGAATATTGAACTCGGGAACGAGCTGGTTTTCGTAGTGTACGATAGTGCGAAAAAGAAGCACCGAGTGCATGCAGAAGTTTTCCAGATAGGAGAGGGCGAAGAGAGCGCAACTCTCTTTTTTGGGATTTTGCAGGGCGTAAAGGAGTATCTCGGTGATGTGTTTTGCATGTTTTTCAAGCAGCGAGGGGTGGGCGACATCGAGATAGAGTTTGGTGACATATACCTCTTTGCTCTGCGCTTTCAGCAAAAATGAAATCTCATTGACGATCACAAATCCGAAATCGTGGATAATGGGGATGACATCTGAAAGGGTCAGCTTCTGATTGCAAAATATTTTGACGACCGGAGGATTTTGACGGAGTTCAACGGCTATGCCCTCTGTCGCAAGGTGCTTTTGCGTACTCCCGGATATCTCCAGATCGCTCTCTTCGATCAACTGGTTGCATATCTGCTGTAGTCTGGTCGGCATCGTTTATCCTTTGCACCAATTATAGCAAAAAAGCCGACAGATCCGCCTGCCGGTGTTTGGGGTTTATGGTATAATGTGGATAGAAGAAAGTTCAACAAACAGAGGAGAAGAAGATGTCGGCACCTGCATGGCTATCCAAAAAACTGGATGACGGACGTGTCATCTGCGAAGCGTGTTCACAAAGATGCAAGCTCAAAGAGGGTGAATACGGTATATGCGGTATTCGCAAAGTCGAGAACGGAGAGCTGCAGCTGCTTACCTACGGGCTGGCAGCCGCCGTACATATCGACCCCGTGGAGAAGAAACCGATGTTCAACTTCCTGCCCGGTACCAAAGCCTTCTCTTTCGGCACGGTGGGGTGTAACTTCTCTTGCAAATTTTGTCAGAATTTCGATATCTCACAGTATCCCAAAGAGCACGACCATCAGATATTCGGCGAAGAACTTTCACCGAAAATGGCGGTCGAGATTGCTCTGGAAAACGGATGTAAAAGTATCGCATATACCTATAACGAGCCGATTGTCTTTTTCGAGTATACCTACGATACCGCCAAACTCGCGCATGAGAAGGGACTCAAAAACATCTATGTCACCAGCGGGTACGAGTCGCACAAGGCGATCGACAAACTCGCACCCTATGTCGACGGTATGAATATCGATATCAAGGGATTTACCGACGAATTCTACAAGGAGATCTGCGGTGCACGGCTCAAACCGGTGCTCGAATGTGTCAAATATGCGCACAGCAAGGGAATCTGGATCGAGATCACGACGCTGCTCATCCCCGGCAAGAACGATTCCGATGAAGAGATACGCGGTATCGCACAGTTTATCCACGATCTCGATCCGGCGATGCCGTGGCATCTGAGCGCTTTCTACCCGATGTACAAGATGCTCGATGTGCCCCCGACTCCCGCCAGTACCCTCCGCCGTGCCTACGATATCGGCAAAGAGGTGGGACTCAAATATGTCTATGTCGGCAATATCGACGATGAAGCGCATGAGTCGACCTACTGCCCTTCATGCGGCAAGATGGTGATAGACCGCAGAGGACATATCGGGCAGTATGTCACCAACCATCTCGACGAAGAGGGTACCTGCCCCTACTGCGGCTACAAGCTCGAAGGGGTGTGGCACTGAGGCGCTACCTGAGCCCCTCGAACCACGCCAGGGTGTCGCTCTTTTCCCACGGGTAGTCCGGGTATCCGACCTGACCGCGCCCGGCGATATCGGCATAGAGAAATCTTCCTTTTTCCGGTTTGTCCAGCCCGAAACGCTCCGTGATCCATCGCGGTGT
>JANTHT010000093.1 GCA_024762235.1 Sulfurospirillum sp. | reverse complement strand
AAGGAGGGTTCTGAGCAATCTGGCCACTTTGAGCACAGCTCTTTTTTCCTGATACTTTTTATACCCTACCGCACCGGAGTCTTTGCCGCCATGCCCGGGATCTATGACAATCGTTTTACCGGAGGCATAGGCAGTATGCCTCGCAGGCACGCTTTTGGGGAGGGTGACAACGGGTGCATCACTGACGGCCGGTTTTGTGTGGATCGGCTTGAAAGGTACTTTTTGCGTTGCAGTGCGGGCAGGCGGAGTGTTGACCCTGATGAAAAGATTCCCCTTGCGGATAAAGGCTTTGGAGTAGATTTTCTCACTGTTTTGCAGGACAATGCGCACTTTGTTGTAGCGGTTTTGGGCTATCCTTGTCTCTTCGACGTTTTTCAGGCGCAGCTTCGGCGCTTTGAAGTTGAGATTTGCACGCAGATCGTAGAGATCTTTGTAGCCCGATTTATCGTGCAGATGGAGTGAAAGCACATCCGCAGTACGGATCGGACGGTCGAATTTGACAATGAGTGTATTATCCCTGACATACACAGAGCGTATATTTGCGGCATTCGGTGCAGCGGGCGCGGCGCTCTTTTTTCCCGACGCTTTCCGGGGAGCGGGGGTGACTTTTTTATCCGGAGCGCTCTTTTTCCCAGTGAGGCTGAAGAGCTCCTTTTCATAGGTGGAACTGTCCCGCCCGAGAAGCTTTTGGCATTTGACAATCCCACTGAGCGCTTTGACGATCGATTTTTTATCCTCCTGCACGACAGCGTTGATATAGAAATTTTCGAGATCATGGAGGATTTGCCGGGTCTGTTGTTTGGAGGCGTAGGGGATCTTGTTGTAGAGTGCATTCACCTCCATATAGAGCGCTTTGTCGCCGAAGAGTGTCAGCGAGCAGAAGAGCAGCAGTGCCAGGAGTCTGCTAATCGTCTTCTCCATGTTCGAGTTTTTGCATCAGTTCATGCACCGTGATGAGTTTGTCCAGACGATAGCCGTTGGAGCCGGTAAAAAAGAGTCCCGTTTCAGTTTCGCCATAATAGGCGTCGGAGAGTCTGTCGGCGATGCAGTATCCTACTGCCCGTGCCTCTTCACCGCTTTTGCAAGGTGCTACGCAGTTGCTGATACAGGCCACCTTCGGCGCTGCCTTCTCCTCGATCAACTCCTGCAACTTCGTTTTGACTCCGCGGGCGGGGAGGCCGACCGGAGATTTGAAGAGTTTGATATCCTCCTCTCTGGCGTTGAGGAGAACATTTTTGAAGTTTTCATGGGCATCGCACTCGTAGGTGCCGATGAAGCGTGTCGCCATCTGTACACCGGCGCAGCCCATATCGAGAAATCTGTCGATATCGTTTTTGTCCCAGATACCGCCTGCGGCGATCACCGGGATATCTCCCCACTTTTTGGCCTCTTCGATGACCGGCGGCACGATATTTTCGAGCTGGTTCTCCTCTTTGAAGCACTCTTCGTATGTGAAACCCTGATGGCCTCCGCTGAGCGGTCCCTCGACGATGACGGCATCGGGGAGTCTGTCGTAACGTTTCCATTTACGGCAGATCAGCTTCAGTGCCCGTGCGCTGGAGACGATGGGGATGAGCGCGACATCGGGAAAACCGGTCGTGAATTCCGGCATGTTGGTCGGAATACCCGCACCGGTGATGATCATATCGGCACCCCCTTCACAAGCATCGCGTACGACACGGCCATAATCGTTGATCGCATAGAGTACATTTACGGCAAGCGGTTTCTCTCCGCAGATTTTACGCGCATTTTCGATGATGGCGAAGAGGCCCTCTCTGGAGTAGAAGTTCTCTTCATGATAAGGGCGTCCCTGAACCAGTTTATGGACGAAGTGTTTGTTGTCGTAGTAGCCTGTACCGACGGCACTGATCACACCGAGACCACCCTCTGCCGAGACGGTACCGGCCAGTCTGTCCCAGCTGATACCGACCCCCATACCTCCCTGAATAATAGGCTTTTCAATGATGTGTTTTCCGATTTTCAGTGGTTTGAATGCCATCTATTTTACCTTTACTCGGGCGAATTTTCTTTTACCGACCTGTACAATATATTCACCATTTTGCAGTTGAAGTTGTTCATCCTGCACTTTTTGCTGATCAATTCTAACAGCACCTTGCTTAATGTCGCGTCTCGCCTGTGAGGTTGAGGGTTCGAGTCCGGTATCGTTGAGTAGTTTCGCTATCCAGAGCGGTCCTTCGAAGGTAAATTCGGGCATCTCTGTAGGAATATCGCGTTTTTTGTGGACACGGTCAAACTCTTCTTTGGCCCGTTCTGCCGCCTCTTTGCCGTGGTAACGCTCGGTAATCTCCAGTGCGAGTGCCTCTTTGGCCGCTTTGGGGTGTACCTCTCCATTTTGGACAGCCTCTTTCAGTGCGGAGATATTGGAAAGCGGTCTGGCGGAGAGAAGTTCGTAGTAGCGCCACATCAGATCGTCGCTGATGCTGAGAAGTTTGCCGAACATTGTACCGGGAGATTCGGTCACTCCGATATAGTTGCCCAGCGATTTGCTCATCTTCTGGACGCCGTCAAGTCCTTCGAGAAGTGGCATCATCAGCACTGCCTGCTGTTTACCGACATTGTAGGTTCGCTGCAGTTGTCTGCCCATCAGCAGATTGAACTTCTGGTCTGTTCCCCCGAGCTCGATGTCGGATTTAAGTGCGACAGAGTCATATCCCTGTAACAGGGGATAGAGAAATTCACTGATGGCGATAGGGGTTTCACTTTTGAAGCGTTTTTCGAAATCGTCACGCTCCAGCATGCGGGCGACATTGAATGTGGTTGTCAGTTCGACAATACCCCTGGCACCGAGAGCATCCAGCCACTGTGAGTTGAAGACCACTTCCGTCTTTTCCGGATCAAGAATCTTAAAGACCTGTTCTTTGTAGGTCTGAGCATTTTCGCGCACCTCTTCCTGAGTCAACACTTTTCTTGTGGCGCTTTTCCCGGTAGGGTCGCCGATCATGCCGGTGAAGTCACCGATCAGAAACTGGACTCTGCCGCCAAATTTCTGGAAAGTCGCAAGCTTCTGCATCAGCACGGTATGGCCCAGATGCAGATCGGGGGCGGTAGGGTCGAAACCCGCTTTGACACTATAGGTCTCTCCTGTTTCGAGGTAGTGCTCTATCAGGCTCTCTATACGCGCCTCGTCGATCACTTCGGCGATGCCGCGTTTGATTTCATTGAGTGCTTCTTCTTTTGTAAACACGTCCGGTTCCTTTACTTCTTATATGCGTCGTTGAGAGGCATAAATTCTATGATTTTAAATTTTTTATCTGTATGTTGTAATAGTTTTTCTTTACTTGTTGCAGGTACATCCACGACCATCTCAAAATAGTCCGCGTGTGTGTTTTCACTTCGGGAGAGATTGATGGTAAGCAGATCGATCCCTATTTTAGCTAAAAATAGTAAAAACGCCGCTAAAGAGCCTTTTTTGTTTTCGATACTGACAATCAGTTTATAGTGCTCTGGCCGGTCGGTGGACCAGCGTACGAAAACCATCGGGTGATGCGCTTCTATCATCGCATTGGCCATCGTACAGAATTTATGATGGATGATGACTTCGTTCCCCTTTTTGATACCGACGATTTCATCTCCGCGTTTCGGGTGGCAGCAGTAGTCGAAGGTGACTTTGCTGTAGTTCTGCGTGCCATAAAGCACAATATTGTCAAATACCTGTTTTTTTAGCTGATACTTTTTGAAAGCGTTGATGATCGGCATGAACTTGCGTTCCGCCTGGAGGCGCTTTTTGAGTTGGTAGACAATCTCCTGCAGATATTGTACGTCGCTGGCCGCTTTGTGGATATTCTTGCATGCGTCGATCGCTTCGAGGTAGGGTTGTAATGTCTCATATTTGAGGTTGAAGATCCCCAGAAGGATATTGACCGCTGTCTGTTTGTCGAGCTCTTTGCGTTTGTGGTTACAGTTGATCCGCATCGCATTTTTGGCTTTTGCGGTTTTGACCTGGTTGATCCATGAACAGCGCAGAATCGGTTCGGAGGAGAGTTCGATCCGGACGATATCGCCGTTTCTGAGTTCTGTGAGCAGCGGTGCCCGCTTTTTGTTGATGTAGGCAGCTTTGGTATGGTCGCCTATCTCGGTGTGTATGGCATAGGCGAAGTCGAGCGCCGTTGCGCCAAGCGGCAGGTTGAAAACATCTCCTTTCGGTGAATAGACGGAGATGTCCGCACTGTAGAGGTCATCTTTGGCAAGCTGGTACATATGCTCGATATTTTCACCGATTTCGCTCTGGCTGCGCAGATCGTTGAGCCAGGTCAGTTTCGGTGTGAGTCCTTCGTGCCCTTTGTACATCCAGTGCGATGCGAGGCCGTATTCGGCGCTCTTGTGCATGTCGAAAGTACGTATCTGCGTTTCGAAGATGGAGGAGTCGCTGAAGACGGTCGTATGTATCGTCTGGTAACCGTTGTCTTTGGGGATGGCGATATAATCTTTGAATCGGGAGATGAGTGGCTTGAAGTTGCGATGTACGATACCCAGGACTCTGTAGCAGTCGAGCGGTTTTTTGACAAGTATACGGATCGCCATCAGATCGAGAACCTCTTCGATCGATACACCTTTGCGCTGCATCTTCATATAGATGGAGTAGGGGTGCTTGATACGCTTTTGTATCTCGAATTCACCGTCGATAAAGCCGTTTTTCAGAAGCAGTGTCTTGACTTTGGAGATAAAGTTGTTGAGTTGCAGCTGCATGCGCTGTTCGTGGCTGGCGAGGTAGTCGTTGATCTTGCGGTAGGCTTCGGGGAAGAGATAACTGAAGCAGAGATCTTCGAGCTTGTTTTTGATTCTGGAGATACCCAGCCGATGGGCGATCGGCACATAGACAACCAGTGTCTCTTCAGCGATACGGCGCTGCTTCTGTGCCGGCAATGCGCCGAGTGTGAGCATGTTGTGCAGACGGTCGCAGAGTTTGACGACCAGAACACGGACATCATCGATCGACGCGATCAGCATTTTACGAAAGCTGAGTGCGGAAGTGATCAGTTTCTCATCGGAAGTGGAGGGGATCAGCTCTTCGTCACGCAGTTCAGTGATTTTGGTCATCCCTTCGACCAGTCTGGCGACGGGTGCGGAGAACTCCCGCTCGATCTCCTCCGTCTGACACGGTGTATCTTCGACGACATCATGCAAAAGTGCAGCCGTAACCATCTCGTCGTCACCGCCGATAAATGCCGTGATCGCCGCTACCAGCAGAGGGTGGATGATATAGGGTTCACCACTTTTGCGAAACTGCCCTTCGTGGTATTTTCGTGCGAGGTGAACCGCTTTTTCTATGGCCGGGGTCTTCCGGACTTCATAGAGCAGGGCCGTCGCTTCATCGACGGTAGAGACCTGCTGTATACGGTTGAGAAAAGATACCAAAAAGATCCCCGGCTTTGTTTCAGGCTTCGATGAGTCTGTCGAGTTCGATCAAGCCCTCGGCAATCTCCATCAGTGCGATGTCGGTCAGTTTCTGTCTGTTTTTGTCCGCTTTGATCAGCGGTTGGGCACCTTCTGCGAGTTCATTGGCTCTTTTAGCCACCATCAGCGAGAGTATATAGTGGTCGTTGTTTGCATGTTTGAGTGCGGTAGCGATTACTTTTTCGATTCTCATGTTGTCGATTCCTTATGGTCTGTGATTTACTGATTTTGTACGATGGAGCAGCTGGACATGTCGCCGTTGACGATACGCAGCAGATTGCCCGGTTCGAACATGTTGCATACGACGATCGGCAGGGCATTGTCCTTGGCAAGGGCGATGGAGGTGTCGTCCATCACTTTGATATGGTCGTGCAGTGCCTGGTCGTAACTGAGTGTATCGAGCTTTTTGGCATCGGGATACCGGTTGGGGTCTTTATCGTAGACGCCGTTGACTTTGGTCGCTTTGATGATCATCGAAGCGCCGATCTCCACGGCTCTGAGCGTCGCGGCGGTATCGGTCGTGAAGAAGGGGTTTCCGGTACCCGCCGCAAAGATGACGACCCGGCCCTTTTCGAGGTGTCTTTTGGCGCGTCTGACGATGAAGGTTTCACAGATCTGTTCCATCTTGATCGCACTCTGCACCCGCGCGTAGAGTCCGTTGTATTCAAGCGCTTCCTGCATCGCGACAGCGTTGATGACAGTGGCGAGCATGCCCATATAGTCCCCGCTGGTGCGTTTGATGATGCCGTCTTTGGCGGCTGTGACACCGCGGATGATATTGCCTCCGCCGATGACGATACCGACTTCAATGTTGTTGCGGATCAGATTTTCGATCTCATCTGCGATAAATTTTAGTATCGAGGTGTCGATACCGTAACCCTCTTCACCGGAGAGCGCTTCACCGGAAAATTTTACAAGTACTCTTTTTCTCAATGCTCATCCCCAAAATTTCTTTGTATTTTACACAAAGTAGTTAAGAAAGATATTAAACCCCCTGCAATGCCCTTTTCAGGCGGGTTCCATCAGCGAAAAAGCTCGACCGGGTTGATATGTTTTGTCTCTTTGGTCACTTCGAAGGCAAGGGTGTCGCTGATGCGTCCGATCACGTATCCGCGTTTGAGTTTGCTGCCGATTTTAAGTGTCGGAGCGATTTTGCTGAGATTGGCGTAGATGGTGTGCAAGCCTCCGGGATGTTCGACGATGACGACATGGTCCATGACCGGTGTTTTGGCAGCGTAGACCACCTTGCCGGGCAGGACATTGCGTACCAGTGTATCCCTGGAAGTGGGACGAAGCTTGACAGAGTCGTTGAAGACTTTGATCTTGTAGACAGGATCGATAAATGTCCCGAATTTTTGCACTATTTGATAGGATTTGAGCGGTGCGATCGTCTTCTTGCCCTGATAGTGCGCAATCTTCCCTTTCTGGTAGGAAGATCCCAGACGGCGTACTTTGAGATCTGTTTTTGTCTCTTTGATACGGGTGCGTGACTGCTCTTTTTGCGTGATATGCAAATCCTGCAAAAGTTTGGAGAGCGCTTTCTTCTCTTTGAAAATACGCGCAAGTTTCACTTTGTAGCGCTTTCTCTTTTTCTGCAGGTTCATGATTGTCCGGCGTTGCAGATTTTTGAGTCTGGCCAGCTTGTTCTGCTCCTGTTTCAGCGCATCGAGCCTTTTGCTGATCTTCGTCAGTTCACCCTCGATCAGTTTACGGTTGTGTTGAATCTTTTCAAAGCGTTTTTTCGTTTTGGTAAATTTGTCGCGCAGCAGTTTGCTGTAACTCTGCAACACTTCTTTGTAGAGGAGCGCATCGCTGCTGGGTGCCAGATCCCGTACGAGACTCGGCTTCTCGTC
>JANTHT010000092.1 GCA_024762235.1 Sulfurospirillum sp. | reverse complement strand
CATTGTGGATATCCGAATTTGCAAACGCCGTCAGCTTCTCTTTGGTGTAAGTCGCCAGAAAATCATCGAACGACACCTGGTCCCTGAGTCTCTCAGAGCGTAAAAACGCTTTGATAAAAAACATTTTTTTTCCAACCATAGGATCATACCTGCCTTATTTTTATTACAAGTACTCTTGCGTACTTACCAGGAAGATCGGACATTCAGATTTTTTTGTTAGTTAAATTTTAACTTTATGACTAATTCGATACTTTATGTTACCAATTTTCCATTATGTAAAATTTAGATTACACTAAAAATCAATACCTTGATCTTTTTCCAACAATGACAAAATAATCAAACTATTATACACCTTTTTGACTTTCGGAGGCGAAAAAATTGTGCAAAAAAGCACAAAAGTGCTAAAACTTTTTTTGCCGCTACCGATATAAGAGTAAGCCTTTGCGATACTCTTTTTCAACTCCTCCTCTTTTGGGGTATCGCCGGGCTGTTTCAACTTCTCCTGTATCAGGTAAAAATATTTAACGCTTTTTCCAGATCTTCTGTCGTATCGATGCCGAAACTCTGACTCTCCACCTCCACCATCGCGATCTTTTGACCATAGTAGAGTGCACGCAACTGTTCCAGTTTTTCGATATCTTCCAGCGGCGAAGCACCCAACGCACAGAACGCCTCCAGACTCCGCTTCGTAAAACCGTAGATACCAAGATGGCCGAAATAGTCGAGATGCTCCTCCCTGTCGTAGGGAATCTTACTGCGTGAAAAGTAGATCGCATAACCTGCATGATCGATGACCACCTTCACATGGTTGGGATCGTCTGCAAACGATGGTGGTATTTTCTTGTAGCAGCTGGCCATCATCAAATCCTCTTCAGTTTCACGCGCCCGGCGTACCCGGTCATAGACCTTTTCGACCACTTCGGGCTCGATGAAGGGTTCATCCGCCTGGACGTTGACGATGATCTCTTCCGCATCGACACCAAGGCGCCGCGCCGCTTCGTTGATGCGGTCGGTACCGCTTTTGTGACTGTCGGAGGTCATGACCGCTTCGAAGCCATGCCGTTTTGCCGTCTCCATCACCTCTTCGGAGTCAGTGGCAATCGCGACCTGATCGATATTTTCGACGCGTTTTGCAGTGGCGATCACCATCGGGAGGCCGTTGATATCGGCAAGCACCTTGCCGGGAAAGCGGCTGGAAGCCAGACGTGCGGGTATGATTATCATCTCTCTGCCTTTAGGGATTATTGGTTACAATGATGCTTACCTGAACCTGCTGTATCGCAGAAGGCTCTGTGCATTTATCTTTAAAAAGTGTATAGCGTAGTGCAAAAAGAGGCTCATACCGCAGGGAGGATTTGTCCTCTTTTTGCACTGCGCTATACACTCGCCGAACAGCATGTAACATCAAAAGAAATAGTAACAAAAAAAGGTTTACGCTTTGTATCTCTATCAGGAGCAGGACGGGTTTCTCTTCAACTCCGACGCCCACTTTCTCTACGACTTCATCTCCCGCTTCCAACCGCGCGGCAAAGTGCTCGACATAGGAGCAGGCTGCGGGATCGTGGGACTCCTGACAGCACGCGATTTTCCCATCTCGCTGACGATGGTCGAGATACAGCATGCAAACGCCCTGCTCTGCCGGCAGAACGCACGCGTCAACCGCATCGAAGCGGAAGTGATCGAAGGCGATTTTCTGCAACACGATTTTGACTTTGACGCGAAATACGACTTCATCCTCTCCAATCCCCCCTACTACCACACAGGCGCGGAGAGAAGTGAAAAAAGCGCACTCGCACTCAGTAAGCATGCCGATGCACTGGCATTCGATGCGATGGTTGCAAAGGTCAACAGGATCATCAGCCCCAAAGGACACTTCATCTTCTGCTACGACGCCAAACAGTTGCCGCAGCTGACCGAGAGACTCCACGCAAAACGTTTTCGCGTCACCGATCTGCGCTTTGTCCACGGCACGCCGGAAAAACCGGCACAGCTGGTACTGGTGCACGCCCGTAAGAGCTCCGGCGCGCTGACGACGATCCACCCGCCCCTGATCCATTTCACCGACGGAGAAATGAGCGAAGAGGTAAAATCCATTTATCGAAAAACAAGGACATATAGTATAAAATGCAAGATATCATGAAGCAGGAGGGGTTCGACTACACGTTCGACCCCTCGAAGTGCGCAGAGTGCCAGGGCAGATGCTGTACGGGAGAGAGCGGCTACATCTGGCTCACTCCCGCTGAGATGGAGCGCATCGCCGCTTTTCTGAAGATCGGAGTCGAAGCGTTCAAAGCCGGCTATCTTCGTAAAGTGAAGTACCGCTACTCCCTCAAAGAGCGCAAATGCGGGGAGAGTTACGAGTGTATCTTTTTCGACGAAAAGGCGAAAAACTGCTCGATCTATCCGGTACGTCCTGCACAGTGCGCCACTTTTCCCTTCTGGGACTATTTTAAACAACATATAGACGAGGTGGTCGAAGAATGTCCAGGTATCATCCTACCCAACCCATCGTAGCCCTCTGTATCGCGCTGACTTTTTTTGCGTGTGCGCAGAAGCCAAAGAGTGAAAATCTGCACCCCTCAGCCTTCGCACAGGAAGCCAAAGTGGTCAGAGTCAATGTCGACAACAATGCCACCAGATTCGAAACGTACGCCATCATCGCGATGGATGCTTACGAAAGAGAGGATTTCGCGACTGCCGCTGCCTATTTCGAGAAACTCTACGATCTCGAGCCGCAGAAAGAGTATCTGATCGACGCGATCAAATCGGCCAGCATGGTCAAGGATTTCGCACGCATCAGACGACTCATCGAAAAGGGCAAAGGGACGTTCGGAGACGACAAGTTCATCAACCGCTACCTCGTCGCCTACTACCTCGACAAAGGGGAGATCGACAAAGCGGCCGAAGTGGTAAAAAAGCTGTTGCAGAAGAACCCGGGCCAGAAAGATTACGAACTGGCCGCAGTACTGGCCAAGCTCAAAGGCGAGATTCCCAAAGCCGAAAGTTTGCTGCGAAAAGCCTACCGTCTCAAACATGATCCGCGGATACTCCTGCAACTGAGCGAAATCCTGCTGAAACAGAATCGTCTGGAAGAGGCGATCCGTCTGATGGAGACGCACGTACGCATCTACGGATGTGACAAAGCGCTCTGCGGCGTACTGGTCAAAATCTATACCCAAAAGCAGGATCTGCGCGCCCTCGCTTCGCTCTACAAAAAGCTCTACGCCACGACCAAAGATCCACTCTATGCCAACGCCCTGCTCGAACTCTACAGTTATGAAAAAAACTACGACGCGGCGATCGCCTTTTTGAAAAAGTATCATTTCGACGACGAGATACTGCTCGACATCTATACCGCCAAACAAGATTACAAAAAGGCGTACCGGCTGGCGATGGCGCTCTATCAGAAGAGGCTCGATCCCAGATTTCTGGCAAAGGCGGCGATTCTGGAGTACGAAAGCAGCCCGAAAAAGAGCAAAAAGCTGCTTACCGACGTCATCGACAAGTTCGAAAAGTCGGTCTACCAGCTCGACGACCCCCTCTACTACAACTACTACGCCTATCTGCTGATCGATCATGATATCGATGTGGCGAAGGGGATCGATCTGGTCAAAAAAGCGCTCAAAAAAGCACCCGACTCTCTCTACTACATCGATACGCTCGCATGGGGCTACTACAAAGAGGGCAGATGCGACGCAGCCTGGAAGCTGATGCAACCCTATGAAAAGGAAGAGGAGCCCGAAATCAGAGAGCATATCGAAAAGATCAAACAGTGCCTGAAGGAAAAGAAACAGTGATTCTCGACAAAATTCTCAAAGAGACCAAAAAACTCGTCAAAGAGCGCGAAAAAGCGCTGCCCCTCGACTGGCTGGGGCGATCGCTCGCCTACAACCCCTACGTCCCGCGCGATGTCAGACCCTACCTCACATCGACCCCCGACAACCCCTACCGCATCATCGCGGAGGTGAAGAAAGCGAGCCCCTCCAAAGGGGTGATCCGCGAAGATTTCGATCCCCTCGCCATCGCGCAGGCATACGAAGAGGCGGGTGTCGATGCGATCAGCGTACTGACCGAACCCTTCTTTTTTCAGGGAGATATCGAGTATCTGACCGGCATACGCCGCTACACCGGTACACCGCTGCTGCGCAAGGACTTCATCTTCAGCGAGTACCAGCTTGTCGAATCGCTGGTCTACGGTGCAGACTTCGTCCTGCTGATCGCCAAGATGCTCTCCAAAAAGGAGCTCAAAGATCTGCTCAACTACACCTGGCATCTGGGTATGAACGCACTGGTCGAGATTCATGACAAAGAGGATCTCAAAAAGGCGATTCATGCCGGTGCCGATATCATCGGTATCAACCACCGCAATCTCGAAACCTTCGAGATGGATATGGAATTGAGCAAAAAGCTGATCCCGCTGATCCCCAACGGCAAGATCATCGTGGCCGAAAGCGGTATCAACGACAAAGAGACGATCCACAAACTGCATAATGTCGGTGTCGACGCCTTTCTGATCGGAGAGCACTTTATGCGTCAGGAGGATATCGTCTCCTCGGTCAGGGCACTGAAGGCGTGACCGTGGAAGCCCGGGTGGAGCAGGCGGTAGCGGTCACCGAGAAGCTGATCGCCTTTTTTGCCAAAATCGCCGCACTTCTGGTGATCGCCCTTTCGCTGCTGGTGGTCTATGACGCCGTGTCGCGTTACCTCTTTCACAGCGGTTCTGTTGCTTTGCAGGAGCTGGAGTGGCACCTTTTCGACATTCTCTTCCTGCTGGGCCTCTCCTATACGCTGCAAACCGACAAACATGTACGTGTCGATATCTTCTACGCCCGTTTCACACCCCATACCAAAGCGGCGATCGATATCTTCTCCCAACTCTTTCTGGTGCTCCCCTTCACACTGCTGGTTCTCTATGTCTCCTGGGATTTTGTCCATATCAGCTACCTGCAGCACGAGATCTCATCCGATCCAGGTGGCCTGACACACCGCTACCTGATCAAGGGGATGATCCTCTTCGGTTTTCTCCTCCTGCTGCTGCAGAGCCTCTGCACACTCTGGCACAATATCCGCCGTTTCAGGGAAGCAGCATGATCGGCCTCTGGATGTTCGCCGGCGCACTGTTGCTGCTGATGATCGGCTTCCCCGTTGCATTCGCTTTCGGCGCCGCGGCGATGGTGACCGCCTGTCTGACCCCCGATGCGGGGCTGGAGATCTTCGCCCTGCTCCCCTACCGGATCTGGGGTATCATGCAGAACTTCACACTCATCGCCGTGCCGCTCTTCATCTTCATGGGGTTGATTCTCGAGAAGAGCAAAATCGCCGAAAGCCTGCTGGTCAATGTCGGCAAACTCTTCGGTAACATGCGCGGGGGACTCGCGATCAGCACGGTGCTGGTAGGCACGGTACTGGCGGCGAGCACTGGCATCGTCGGGGCGAGTGTGGTGATGATGAGCATCATCTCCCTGCCGATCATGATACGCCACGGCTACTCCCGCAGTCTCAGCGCCGGGACCATCGCAGCGAGCGGTACGCTGGGACAGATCATCCCCCCTTCGATCGTATTGATCATCCTCGGAGATGTCATGAGCATCAGCGTCGGCGATCTCTTCAAAGCGGCCGTAGGTCCCTCTCTGCTGCTGGTCGCGCTCTATATCCTCTATATCGTTATCCTGACCTGGCGCAGACCGGAACTCGCACCGCCCATCCTCTCCGACGCACCGCGCAAAACGGTTGTGCTGCGGGCACTGCGCGCCATCTTCGCGCCGGCGCTGCTGATACTGCTGGTACTGGGATCGATCTTCATGGGTGTCGCGACGCCGACTGAGTCTGCCGCATTCGGTTCGGTCGGTGCGATCCTCCTGACGGTGGCAAACAGGGTCTTTTCTCTCAGAGACCTCTACCACTCCGCGCTGGAGACCGTCAAACTGACCGCCATGATCTTCATGATTCTGATCGGTGCGACCGCCTTCTCCCTCACCTTCAACGAAGTGGGCGGTTCCGATCTGGTGCTGCAGTTTTTCGCGGAGGATATCGCAGACGGGTGGCTCTTCATCGGGATTGCGATGGCGAGTATCTTTCTGCTCGGTTTTTTCGTAGATTTTCTGGAGATCTGTTTCATTGTCATCCCGATTCTCGTACCGATCGTCACGGCATTCGGTATCGATCCGCTCTGGTTCGCCATTCTGGTAGCGATGAACCTGCAGGCTTCCTTTTTGACGCCGCCCTTTGGATTCGCACTCTTCTATCTCAAAGGGGCTTCCGGCGATCTGGTGACGACCGGAGATATCTACAGGGGTGTCATCCCCTACATCGCGCTGCAACTGCTGGCACTGGTCATTCTGATCAACTTTCCAGAGCTGGTGCGGCTCTTTGTTTGAGATAGATAATCGCCTCTTTGGGAAATGTGATTTCAAAGAGTGCCCCCCGTATGTTGTTACGCGCTTCGAGTCTGCCGCCCAGATTTTTCTCGATGATCACTTTGGCGATATAGAGCCCCAGACCCGTACCCTCTCCCTGCGCCTTGGTCGTGAAGTAGGGTTCGAAGATACGGTCGATGATTTTCGGATCGATTCCGCCGGCGTTGTCTTCGAGGATGAGTGCATCCTCCTTCAGCCGTATCGTGATCTTTGGGTTTTGTACCGATTTTTTGTGTAACTGATCGACGGCATTGTTGATCAGGTTGAGCAGCACCTGTAAAAACTCGTGCCTGTATCCTGTCACGAAGATATCTTCCCCCTCCACACTGAGGGTGATATCTCTCTTCAGCAGTTGGGCATGCTGCAGTGCCATCGTCGTTTCGATCGCCTCTTTGATACTGAAGCTCTCTTTGGTCTTGTCGATACGAAAAAAGTTGCGAAAATCGTCGATCGTTTTGCTCATATACGTGATAATCTCCCTGTTTTTCGCGATAAATCGATCGATAAAGTCCGCGTCGATCAATCCTTCGGCATAGTCGTCATCGAGATTCTGGATATTGATATTGAGCGCATTGAGAGGTTGGCGCCACTGGTGCGCGATGGCTCCGATCATCTCACCCATCGAAGCGAGTTTGCTCTGGTGCAGCAGCATCTGATCCCTCTGACGAATATCCTCTACCTGTTCGGCGACCTTTGTTTCGAGATTTTCATTGAGCGACTGCAACTTTTTCTGCAATGCTTTCATCTCGGAGATATCGATCACCGTCGAGACACGGATCTTTTGATTTTCCCATACCATATCACGTCCGCGGACGATTGCAGAGAAACAGGTACCGTCTCTGCGTCTCAGTTTTGTCTCATAGGGTTCCTGGTTGGGAATCTGCATGCGTCTCTTCACAATTTCCACTGATTCGGGACAGAGCAATGCGGTCACAGCCACGCCTCGCATC
>JANTHT010000091.1 GCA_024762235.1 Sulfurospirillum sp. | reverse complement strand
CCTTCATCGCAGAGTCTGCGCACATCTTCGGGATCGCGCGCCGTGGCAAAGACGCGATAGCCCTCTTTGTGAAGTACATGCGCACAGTGGTGGCCGATACCGCTGGAACAGCCTGTGATCAGAACGGATTTGCGGTTCATTTGGGGCAGTTTTCGATGCAGACTTTTTTACGGATGATCTTCCCGCCGCACCCCTCGAAGCATGTGTCGAACTTCTCCGTACAGCCGCAGTCGACCCGGCAATGTTTGAGCTCCGCCTGCAGTATCTCGTTCTGCAAATTGGGTTTGACGGGACGCGGCAGTGTGAGTGCGGGAGAAGGTCCCCACCAGACCGGACCGTAGAAAGGGCCCCTGTAGCCGAAACCGTCGCCGTAGTAAAACCCTCTGCCGTAGAAGAGATCGCGTTCGAGTTCGTAACGTCTCAGCTGGGCCGTGTAGGCTTCGAGCTTACGATAGTAGTCCTGTAGCTTCTGTTCGTAGTTTCTTCTGCCGATTGCTTCGGCATTTTTCCGGCATGTTTTGAAGGCTTTTTCACATCTTTCCCGGCATGCGGCACGTTTGGCTTCACATCCCTCTATACAGCTTTGGATCTGCGGGTTCCGGGGTTCGATATAGGTGTATGCAGTGCGATATTTGGGTGCGCATCCGCCAAAGAGGATGATGCTCCAAAATAAGAGTAGAAAAAGTGAGCGTGTACGCATATTAAAACTCCTCGGTATAGCTATCATTGGGTTCTTGCATGAGTGTAACACAAATCGGAAAGGATTGCAACAGAAGTTAAAATAATTGACGATATGCCGATATAAAAACAAAAAGGGTCTTTTATGTCACACCTCTCTTGTTTGAAACACTCTCTGGAGCTCTCTCTGCTGCTTCTGGCACTCGGCGGCTGTCAATCGACGATCTCCGACAACGGTGCGGTGAGCATCAAGGCCGGAAGTGCGGTGGAGAACGCTGCCGACAAGCTGGGCACCCTCTCTCTGGATCAGGAGAGCATCGGGAAGATGCTGACACTCTCTCCCTGGACGGGAATTCGGTCCAGCATCTCCGCATTTTACGAAAATCAGAACTTCCCACAGAGTGCTGGTACCTACAGGGTAGATCTGCGCTTCGGGCAATCGCGTGTCACGGCCTACGCTGACTGCAAGAAGATCACGGCGCGTTACACTCTGGAGGGGAAAAAACTGCGCTTTTCACATGTAAGCACACCTGCACCGGCGGTCGATCTGGCAACGTGTGTAGAGTCAGAGTTCGCTGACGATGCGGTGCTGGCGCTTTTCGAGAACAGTTTTACAGTGACATCGGCTGACACACACAAAGCGGTACTCAAGGCCGAGGATTTCGATACGACGGTCGAACTGGAGCGGTAGTCCGTTTCACTACACAACCACTGCACACAAACGTGTTACAATCGCGATATATTTAGTGTTAAGGACTCCGTATGTGTAAAAAAGGGCTCGATCTGAAAAGTATTGTTGCAGTGTTTCTCTTCATACTCCCACTCTCGATGTGGTCGGCAGGGATTGGCATGCCGAGTGCCGATAAAGGGGTCTGGGGCCTGATGGTCGGCTCTTTTGTCGCGGGGCTTTTTTTGACGTTTACACCCTGTGTGTTACCGATGATGCCGATACTTTCAAGTATCATCGTCGGACAGGGAGAGCATCTGTCGAAGATGCGGGCTTTGATCCTGTCGTTCGCGTATGTACTGGGTACCGCGGTGACTTACGCGGCGATGGGGGCATTGGCCGGGGCGACAGGGGAGCAGCTGCAGTCCTACTTCGAAAATGTCTGGGCCATCGGTGCGGTGAGTCTTCTTTTCGCACTCATGGCACTCTCGATGTTCGGTCTTTTTACCATACAGCTCCCCTCGTTTATCCAGTCCAAACTGACGGCGACTTCACAGAAGATCAAAGGGGGCAGTCTGGGCATGGTATTTGTCATGGGTGTTATCTCCGCGCTGGTGATCGGCGCCTGTGTATCGCCGATTTTGATCGCTTTTCTGGGAGTGGCACTCAAGCAGGCCGATCCTCTTCTGGGTGCTCTGACGATGTTTTTCATGGCGCTTGGGATGGGTGTGCCGCTGGTACTGCTCGGTGTCGGTCTGGGTGCACTTGTACCCCGGGCGGGGGCGTGGATGGATCTGGTCAAGCAGGTTTTCGGCATCTTGCTGCTTGCCGTGGCGATCTACTTTTTCAACACGCTGCAGCTGATTTCGCCGCTACTGGTATGGGGTATCTTCCTGATCATCCTCAGTGTCTATCTGGGTGCGACGGAGCCGCTCGGGGAAGCGGCGGGCGGATGGAGAAAGTTTGCCAAAGGCGTGGGAATCGTGCTGTTTCTGTGGGGGGCGATACTGCTGATCGGCGCCGCTGAGGGAGCGCGCAGCTTGCAGAATCCTCTCGCCCCTTCCTCTGTTTCAGTAGTGCAGGGTGGGAGCACGCATACTGCCGTGGCAGAGGAGCATCCGTTTGTCACTGTTCACTCGCTGGAGGAGTTCGAGGCCAAGCGCCGGGAAGCGCGTGATACGGGCAAGATGATGATCGCGTACTTTTCACACGATCTGTGTGGCTCCTGCAGAAAATACAAAGCGATCACCTTCAAAGATCCGGCTGTCATCGATGCCCTGAAACGGGACTATGTGGCGGTGGAGGTCAACATGACAGACAAGTCGGACAAAGCGGTACAGGCGATACGCAAGCGCTTCAAAGTGTTCGGACCGCCGACATTTATCTTTTTCGACAGGGAGGGGGAGGAGATCGAAGATAACCGTATCTACGGTTATCAGACTCCCGAAGAGTTTCTGGATATGCTGGAGATGATGGCGGAGTGAAGTGTCGGAGAGGTTCCGACACTTATGCCATTTCGGCTTTTTTCTTTTCGACATACTCCGGTGTACAAAAGATACCGCAGTGACAGACGCCCTCTTCGGGGATCTCTTTTTCGATCGCCGGTTTGCAGGGGCAGATGCGGTCGTCGGCACTCTTGTGTTTGCCGGTTTCGGGATCTTCGATCACCATGAAACAGGGACAAAAGCGTTTGCCGTAGAGGAGTTTGTGGCGCGCGAGCCCCATCGTGACCCCTTCGTTTACCTCTTCGTTGGGGTTGTAGACCCAACCAAACTGGTTACAGACTTTGTCGGTGAACTTTTTGGTCTTTTCGAGTTCTTCGTGAAATTCAGGAGAGTTCATATCGATCTGATTCATCATTGTGCGTCCTTTATGTAGTAAATCCAATTATTTTATCATAACTCTTCTACGTGCCACGGTAAACCCTGACGATTGAGTTCCTCCATGAAAGGATCGGGGTCGAACTGTTCCATATTGTAAACCCCCGGCCGCATCCATTTGCTTTCCATCATCAGTTTCGCGCCGATCATGGCCGGGACGCCGGTGGTATAGCTGACCGCCTGCGAAAGAGTCTCTTTGTAGGTCTCTTCATGATCGCAGACATTGTAGATGTAGATTTTGCGTTTTTTGCCATCCTTGATCCCTTCCGCGACGATCCCGATGTTGGTTTTGCCTTTGGTACGCGGTCCCAGTGTGGCGGGATCGGGGAGGAGGGTTTTGAGAAACTGTATCGGAACGATCTTGCACCCCTCGTGCTCCACCGGTTCGATACCCAGCATACCGACATTTTCCAGACACTGCATGTGGGTGAGGTAGCTCTCGCCAAAGGTCATGAAAAAACGGATGCGTTTGAGCCCTTTGATATGCTTGACCAGGCTCTCCATCTCTTCGTGATAGAGCAGGTAACTATCTTTTGGGCCGATCTGCGGATAGTCCCAGACCATCTTGATCGCCATCGGTTCTGTTTCGATCCATTTGCCTTCGCCCTTTTCATCTTTTTGCCAGTAACGTCCTTTCGCGCTCACTTCCCGGAGGTTGATTTCCGGGTTGAAGTTGGTGGCGAAGGGGTAGCCGTGGTCGCCGGCGTTGCAGTCGAGGATGTCGATGGTATGGATCTCGTCGAAGTAGTGTTTCTGCGCGTAGGCGCAGAATACGTTGGTGACACCGGGATCGAAACCGCTTCCAAGCAGCGCCATGATCCCTTTTTCTCTGTAACGATCGTTGTACGCCCACTGCTCTTTGTACTCGAACTTCGCCGTATCGGGGTGTTCGTAGTTGGCGGTGTCGAGATAGTGGACGCCTGTTTGGAGGCACGCTTCCATGATCGTCAGATCCTGATAGGGGAGGGCTATGTTGAGTACCATGTCGGGTTTGACTTTTTCGATTAGCCGGACCAGATCTTCGACACTGTCGGCATCGACTGCCGCGATATCGATGTCGACATCGTAACGTTCTTTCACTTCATCGCGGTAGCGTTCACATTTGGAGAGGGTGCGGCTGGCGAGAGTAATTTTGTCGAATATATCGCTGTTTTGTGCGCATTTGTGGACGACGACACGTCCGACACCGCCGGCTCCGATTATCAGTACATGTGCCATGGCAAACCTTTATGAAAAATTGGAAGATTATACCAAAAATGTAACGATATGAAAAAGAATCAGCGTAAAACGACCGCTAAAAGGTTAAGTACAGTAGACAAAAGTAAAAAATAGTTGTAGACTTGGAATAGTTTATGCTTTGAAGGATGGTTCCGATGCAAAAGGTTTTGATAGCGATAGCCCTGGTGTTGTACATGATAGGATGCGGCAATTCTGCCTCAAAAAGGGTCTATATACAGGATAACCGGGATGCTGCATCCGAACAGAGCGCCAAGATAGCCGAGACGGGAACGGAGGCCTCTAAATCGAACATGACTATCTCCGCCCATACTTCTCCCGGTCATGTGACGATCATGGAGGTCGCGGCGCTCTACACAGAGGGTGTGGCACTCGATATCGCGCTGAGTGATGATGGCAGATTTGCCTATATCGCGGCGGGAGATGCCGGGCTGGTCGTCGTAGATATTCGCGATCCTTACAATCCCGCTATAGTCGGTACCTATGATACGCAGGATTATGTCAACCATGTGGAGGTGATCGACGGCAAGGCTTTTGTCGCCTACAAAGCGCAGACATGGGAGAGCTACACCCGTGTCGATGCCTTTGATGTGCATGATCCCTACGATCTGAAATATCTGGGCCACTATGAAAATTTTGGTGACAAAAATCACAAACTGATTTCGCAGAATGGTCTGGTCTACTACATCGACCGGGAAGGATTTAAGGTCGTCCGGGAGAGTGACTATGAGGTGGTGGGCAGATACGATCTCTTCGACACCGCATACGCTTTCGCACTTTGGAACGGATTTGCCTTTGTCGCCAACGGCCGAAACGGTTTGACCGTACTGAAGGTGCAGTAGCAGAGAGGAGAGAGCGATTTGATCCTATCCGTACGACAAAGATGCTAAAATAGATCCAAAATCTTTCTGGAGTGGATCGAAATGCATGGATTTATACGGGTAGCTGCGGCCGTACCCCGCGTCAAAGTCGCCGATATCGAAGCCAACAGCCGGGAGATCATCTCCCTGATGAAAGAGGCGGAAGCGCGGGAAGTCGCCATCGTCGTCTTTCCGGAACTCTCGCTGACAGCATATACCTGCGGCGATCTCTTTTTTCAGGATACGCTGCACTGTGCGCTGGACAAGATGCTGCGACATTTACTGGCGCAGACACGCTCACTGCAGACACTGGCGGTCATCGGTGCACCGCTTTGGTACCGCAACCGTCTCTACAACTGCGCCATCGCCATACAGCGGGGAAAAGTTCTCGGCGTCGTCCCCAAAAGCTTTCTGGCGAATCACAAAGAGTTTTATGAAAAAAGGTGGTTTCGCAGCGGGCTGGAGTTGAGAGACGCGACGATGCACATCGCCGGAGAAGATGTGCCGTTCGGCCCCGACCTGATTTTCGGCAAAAAGATCCGCTTCGGGGTCGAGATATGTGAAGACCTCTGGAGTGTCAGACCTCCAAGCTCCATGCAGGCGATCAACGGAGCGCTGATTCTCTGTAACCTCTCCGCGAGCAATGAACTGGTCTCCAAAGCGGCCTATCGCAGGGAGCTGGTGACGCATCAGAGTGCACGCACCGTCTCAGCCTATATCTATGCGTCTGCCGGCGTGCATGAGTCGACTTCCGATCTGGTCTACTCCGGAGATGCACTGATCGCCGAAAATGGCACGCTGCTGGCGCGAAATCCGCGTTATCAGCGGGAAAGCAGTCTCATCACAGCAGATATCGATACGCAGAAGCTGACTTACTACCGTCTCATAGAAACCTCTTATGCCGATACACAGAGTACCCCTTTTCGTGTTGTGCCGATCTTTCCGCTGAAGCAGATCACAAAGATTCTGAGACGGTATGACCCGCTCCCTTTTGTTCCCAAAAACGCATCCCTGCAGCATGAAATCTGTGAAGATATCTTCATGATGCAGGCGAGCGGCCTGGCTACAAGGATCGAATTTATAGGCAGAACACGCCCTGTGATCGGCATCTCCGGCGGGCTCGACTCGACACTTGCTCTATTGGTTGCAGTCAAAGCGATGGCGCTTCTCGAGAGGGAAGCAAGTGAGATCGTCGCCGTGACGATGCCCGGTTTCGGTACTACGAGCCGCACCTACAACAACGCTGTCAAACTCTGTGAACTGCTGGGGGTGGAGTTTCGCGAGATCGACATCAAACCGGCTGTCATGCAACACTTCAGTGACATAGGACACGATCCCGGTGCGCATGATGTCGTCTACGAAAATGCACAGGCGAGAGAGCGTACGCAGCTCCTCTTCGACCTGGCGAACGAGGTGAAGGGGATCGTCATCGGGACGGGAGATCTGAGTGAGATCGCACTGGGATTCGCGACCTACGGAGGAGATCACCTCTCCATGTACGGTGTCAACGCTTCGATACCCAAAACACTGGTGCGCTATATCATCGATTTTGTAGCGGGTGAAGAGGATGGAGCGGTAGCCGAAGTGCTCGAGGATATCATCGGGACACCCGTTTCACCTGAACTGCTTCCCGAAAAAGAGGATCAGATCGTCCAGAAAACCGAAGAGATCGTCGGACCGTATGAGCTGCATGACTTCTTTCTCTACCACTTCATCAAATATGGTGCGATGCCCTCCAAGATTTTGACACTGGCAGAGATCGCTTTTGAAGAGAAGTATGAGCGGCAGACGATCAAAAAGTGGCTGATCCTCTTCCTGAAGCGTTTCTTCGCCAACCAGTTTAAGCGCAATGCGATGCCCGATTCTGTCAAAGTGGGTTCGATCGCCCTCAGCCCGCGCGGCGACTGGCGCATGCCAAGCGATGCGGAAGTGACGCACTGGATCAAGGAACTTGAGAATGCGTGAGGCGCTTGAAGATTGATTGAATGAAACGCATTTTTTCAAGAAGTTGTCAGCGTTGCCCGACGGAGCGAGCGAGCTGATCTATCGCGGACGCCGCTACCTCTTTCGCAAAGAGACGCGGCTGGATGGGAAGTTGATCAAACTCTATGCCGAAGAACTGGGCGGAAACGACTTCGTCAGCGGCAACTACTACAGCTCACTGGAGCAGGGTGTTTT
>JANTHT010000090.1 GCA_024762235.1 Sulfurospirillum sp. | reverse complement strand
CCTGGACTTTTTCAAAAGTTTCAAGCGCCTCTTTATATTTTCCCGCTTTATAGTAGCTGTCACCCAGATCGAAAAGCGCCTGTTGATTCCCCTGCGACGCCAGCTTCTTATAATGTCCAATCGCTTTGTCGTAGGCTTTGGCATGATAGGCCTCTTTCGCCTTTTTCAGATCCAGAAAATCGAACAGTCCCGCATGCAGCACCGAAAAGGTGAGCAGCAGTGTCGCGAATACTTTACGCATAGTTCCTCCTTACAGGAAGTGAAAAGAGTCCCATGAAGAGAAAAAGTACTGCCGCTGCCAGCAGGTAACCGAAGAGCTCTTCACGGTTTTTGATCGTCGTTTCGGCATGGCTTCTGGCCCGGTATTTGGCCCGGATCGTATCTGCCAGCGTTTTGATATCATTGTCACGCAGACTGTAGACCATATAGGCACCACCCGTCTGCAGCGCGAGTTGCTTGATCGCGTCGTTGCGCTTGACAATGACGATATTCCCATTCTGATCTTTCAGAACACCGTTTTTTATCTTGATGACGCCCCCTTTCTCCGTACCCACTGCATAGATAAAGACGGTGATATTGTGCGCTTTCGCATAGGCGATCTCCTCACTGAAATCATCCTTGTCTCCACCATCGGTGAAGAGGACCAATACTTTTTTATCTTCGTTTTCGAAGAGGTTGTTGGCCGATTCGAGCGCACGCATGACACTTGTGCCCCGCAGATTGAGATACTCCAGTCCCAGATTTTTGGTCAGAAATCTGAGCGAATGAAAATCCTCCGTCAGCGGTGCGATCAGAAAGGCACGTGAGCTGAAACCGATCAGCGCCACTTTGCTCTCTTTCAAGTCATCCAGAAAGCGGTAAAATTTGCGCTTCGCAAACTCGAAACGGTTGGGGTAGAGATCGGTCGCAAACATCGACTGAGAGATATCGAATCCCACGACGATATTGATAAAACTGTTTTTGACTTTGATCTCTCCGCGATCAAGCTGCGGGCGCGCCAGCGCGACGACACCTGCCACAAAAGCGGCAATCAGCAGCATGTTGCGCACTCTGACGCTCAGCCCGCTCCCGCGAACACGGATCTTCGCCAGTATCTCCGGCCTGAAAACCTTCTCAAGAGGTGCATTTCCTTTTTTGAGCATCCAGAGCATCGGCACCGCTGCAATCAGCAGCAGAAAAAATTCGGGATTGGCAAATGTCATGATCGTCCCCCTCTTCTGAGTTCGCCTCTGTTCTGATAGAAGAAGAGGCCCACCAGCAGCAGCACTCCCGCAAAGAGCGGATACTGAAAGTAGTGCTTCTTCTTCACATATTTGTTCGCCTTGATCTCACTCTTTTCGAGTCTGTCGATCGTGTCGTAGATGGCCCTGAGTTTCTCCACGCTGTTGGCCATGAAAAACTTGCCGCCGCTCTTCTGTGCGATATACTGCAACACCTGCGCGTTGAAATCGCCCGGATTTCCGATACCGATCGTATAGACTTTGATGCCGTACTTCCGGATCGTCTTGATCGCCACATCGAGCGGGATCGTGCCGGTGTTGTCCATACCGTCGGTCAGCAGGATCGCGATCTTGTTCTTCGACTTGCTGTCTTTGAAGAGGTTGGAGCTGAGAAAGAGCGCTTCGTAGAGTGCCGTACGCTGTCTTCCCGCGACACCGACATCGATACGCTTCAAAAGGCGCTTGATACTCGCCTTGTCATAAGTGAGCGGCACCGCCACATAGGCAAAGTCGGCGAAGATTGTCAGCCCGATCTTGTCATGTTTACGCTTGTCGAGAAAATCTTCGACAATATTCTTGACGATGCCGAACTTGTTGTTCTCCTCCATCGATCCGCTTGCATCCATGATGAGCGAAATCTCGTACCCCTTGTCGTTTTGCACCGTCACTTCGTTTTCGATGACAGGTGTCGCCAGCGCGAGCGCGAAAGCCGTCACGATCAGAAACTTGACGAAACCAACTCCCAGGCGGCTTCCGGCGAACGCCTTTTGCAACATCGCCGCACCCGGAAAGTAGAGCGCTTCGTGTCTCGGTTTGCAAAAGCGCTGACAGATCAGAAAGAGCAGCGGCAGCAAGAGCCACAACGGGTGTTCAAACACTAATCCTGCCACTTGATCCTCCTGATAAACGCTTCGATCTCTCTTCTGAGCCCCGCGTCGAGCGGTGGCACCTCTTTTTTGTATTTGTACGGCGTCAGTTTCTGCACGATCGCTTCATACGCTGCGCGATTGTCCTCGTCGACAAAGTGCGCGACATCTTCGATGAAGGTGTAGGCGACACTTTTGGGATCGCTGTAGTCGATCGCTTCGATATGTTCACGCGCTATCTCACGCGGTCTTTTGCGAAAGCGTCTCTTTTTCCGGCCTCTTAGCCTGAGAAAGTAGTAGAGCAGCATGCCCGTGGCGAGCAAAACCGCAATCAGCCCCAGCAGCCACCAGAGCGAATACTCCTGCACTTCGACGATTCCCTTGATATCTCTCAGCTGTTCCTGCATCTCTACCCCTTCAGTATCTGCGAAGCTCTCACATAGAGATCTTCATCGGTATAGATTTTGCCGTAGGTGATTTTATGCTCCAGAAAGTGCTCGAACATCGCATCATCATGCGCTTTGAGCATATCCGCATAGCGTTTTGCGACGGTGCCGTCGAGCACCATCTCTTCCCCTTTGCCCGTCACGGGATCGACGAGGGTAAACTCCCCCTCCAGCAGCGGCATCTCTTCAAAACGGTCCCGCACGATCAGTGCATAGATCTGATGTCTGTGCGCGATGGTGCTCAGATCGACCTCTCCGTAGAAGTCGCCGATCAGCAACACCATCGACTTTTGTCGGGTCGTCGCATTGAGATAGCTGCAGAAGGCGTCGAAATCACCCTTCTTTCCGATCGGATCGATCGTCAGCGCTTCCCGCAGGCTCTCTTCGACCACCCCCATGTTCTTCGTCGGGCGGATGAAGTACTCCTGCCTGTCACTGAAGAAGAGTGTTGCAAGCCTGTCGGAGTTTTTGAGTGCCGAGTAACTGAGCAGTGCCAGCAGTTCTGCCATCACCTCCTGTTTCAGCCGCACGGTACCGAAGTTGATCGAGCCCGAGACCATGAAAGCGACGATGATGTTCAGTTCGCGCTCTTCGTTGAAGATGTTGACCTTCACATCGCCCGTACGCGCGGTCGCTTTCCAGTTGATCTTGCGCACATCGTCGCCGTAATCGTACTCCTTGATCTCGGCAAAATCGATACCGTCACCTTTGAAGGCGGTGAGGTTATTTCCCAGATTTCCTGTGAAGACCTCTTTTTTGGCCCGCAGCAGGATCTCTTTGACCAGTGTCTCAATCATGACAGTTCTCTACGGCGCTTTGACGACTTCCAAAACCCTGCGGATGATGCTGTCGCTCGTGATCCCTTTGGCTTCGGCTTTGTAACTGAGTATGATACGGTGCCTGAGCACATCCGCCGACACCTCAGCGATATCGAGCGGCGTGACGAAATCTTTGCCGTTGAGCAGCGCATGCGCACGGCTCGCTTTATAGAGGTCGATCGAACCGCGCGGACTTGCGCCGAACTCGATATACTCTTTCATCTCTCCAAGTCCATACTGCTCCGGTTCACGGGTGGCGAAGATCAGTTTCAGCATATATTTCTGCACTGCGTCGTCGACATGCACCTCTTTGTATTGTTCCCGGATCGCTTCGAGATCCTCTTTGCCCGCCACCTGCTCGACCGACGCGAAACCGTTTTTGGCGACGCGGTTGACGATCTCGAACTCTTCATCGATCGTATTGTAGCCCACCAGCACCTTCAGCATGAAGCGGTCGAGCTGCGCTTCGGGAAGACGGTACGCCCCCTCCTGCTCGACCGGGTTTTCGGTCGCCAGCACCAGAAAGGGTCGGTCCACTTTGAAAGTGTCGTCGGCGATCGTCACCTGCTTCTCCTGCATCACTTCGAGCAGGGCCGACTGCACCTTCGCCGGCGCACGGTTGATCTCGTCGGCAAGCAGCATATTCGTGAAAACAGGCCCCTTTTTGATGGTAAATGCACCCGTTTTGGGATTGTAGATCTCCGTACCGGTGATATCGCTCGGGAGCAGATCCGGGGTAAACTGGATACGTTTGGAGTCGAGCCCGAGTGCACGGGAGAGGGCGTTGATCGCGGTCGTCTTTGCCAGGCCCGGGACACCTTCGACCAGTATATGGCCGTCGGCGATCAGCCCGATCAGCAGCGAATCGATCAGGTGTTCATGCCCGACGATAATCTTCTGAACCTCTTTTTTGATGGCAGCTACTTTCTCTATCATCACTATCCTTTATCATAAAAATATAACAACATGATAAAGGATGTTCGTTAATCAAAGACTAATAAACTGTTAATAAAGAAAGTTTATAGCATGAATATCAACTATGGAATTTCGACCGAGTCTACCACCTGCCGCTGGTAGGTCAGTTGCTCGATTCTCTTTTTCAGATAGCGGTTCTCTTCGAGCAGTGCGGTATATTTGTGGTATTTGGTGTTGATATCTTTGCTGACATAGTAGACCTGATTGGCGATATAGATTCTGGGCAGAGTCACCAGCAGCGTGAAAAAGAGTACGATATAGACCCAGATGAGCGACTGCGCAGAGATGTTGAGAGGTTTCAGCTGTTCCCTGTCCAGATCCTGCAGAAGTTCGTTTTTCGCCTCTGTGATCCCCTCGCTACCGCGCCTCCTCCCGGTGAAAGTTTCGGGTCTGGAAAATTCTGAGTTTTGCGCTTCGGGCTCTTGGATTGTGTTCAAGCTCTTCCTCTCCTGCGGTGATAGGGGTTTTTGTCACGATCTTTCCATAGGCATGGTCCGCGCCGCAACTGCAGCGCATCGCCTCTTTGGGACAGATGCACGCTTTCGTCCACTCTTTGAAAGTCTGTTTGACGATCCTGTCTTCGAGCGAGTGGAAGGAGATTATAGCGACTGTTGTATTAGATAGATTTAAATCCCTGATACTTTCCAATAATCTTTTTAACTCTCCCAGTTCGTCATTGACTTCGATGCGTATCGCCTGAAAGAGGAGTGTCGCGGGATGGATCTTTCTGGCATGCAGATGCTTCGCCGCGAAATCGGCCAGTTCACGGGCACTTTCGAAGGGTTTTTCTGCCCTTCTGCGCACGATCAGATCGGCCGCCTTTCTATATTCGCGCACCTCTCCGTACTCTCTGAAAATCCTCTCGAGATCTGTGCGCGTATAGCTGTTGACCACCTCGTAGGCACTCAGAGCACGTGACTTGTCCATCCGCATATCGAGCGTTTCCGATGCGAAGCCGAAACCGCGCCCCTTATCGTCGAGTTGAAGCGACGAGACACCGATATCGGCGAGTATACCCCGTATCGCATGTTTTTGTGCACGCAGCGTCGGTACCATCTCGGAAAAACGGCCATGCAGTAGCGTCACCCGCTCCCGGTACGGCGCCAGACGCTGCGTAGAAAAGTCGATCGCCGTGCGGTCCTGATCGATGCCGATCAGATGTACGCCTGGATGTGCTTTCAGTAACGCTTCAGAGTGTCCGCCGTAACCGAGCGTACAGTCGACGATCACACCTCTGTCGATCTCTGCAAATGCCTCTGTCACCTCCTGACGGAGAACCGGAATATGGGGAGTGCTATTTATCTTCATGATGGTATAATAACACAAAACAGCCAAATCGGTGAATGCGGGGTGCAGCGTTTGAAAAAGGATCTGATAGATGAGTTGATCGACGTTTCGCTTTCGATGTTTCGCAAAAACTTCTTCGGCATCTATCACGGCTCCATCTCCGCCAAAATCGAGGAAGAGACCTTTCTGATCAACAAGGGGGATGCCATTTTCGACGAAGTGCAGAGTGACGATTTCATCAAGCTCTACGCGAAACGGGACTACCGCTGGAAACAGGCAAGCGTAGATGCGGAGATACATGCCGGTATCTACAAATATATCAGCAGCGCCAAATATATCACCTATACGATGCCTCCCTATACCACTGCCTATTCTATGGATATCTCCACCATCGTACCCAGGGATTATTTCGGTTACAAAACGTTCAAAGAGTTACATATCTACGATCCGGGAAACTTCGATTCATGGTACGATCGTGCCTCGAGTGAAATCTACAAATACTTCAAAGAGCACGAAACGAATGTGATGGTCATCAAAGGATACGGGGTTTACAGTTACCATCGTGACCTTCGGGAATTATTGAAATACCTTGCGATACTGGAGAACAGTTGCAAAATGCTTCACTACAGCCAGGAGCACAACCTTTCGCTCAGATCTTTTCCGATCGGCTGACGCCCCGATAATCTTATATAAATATAAACAGATATTTTTAGTAACTTTTACTTATTTTTAGGACAGGAAAAGTTATATTTTGTTTAATCAAATTACAATATAATTCTTCTATATTGTTAAAAAGGCAGATTATGATTTCCTGGATGCAAAAGCATAGAAAGTATCTCGTGGTGACAATCTGGATCAGTACTATCGCTTTTGTCGGAGCCGGTTTTGTCGGTTGGGGTGCGTATAGTTACAATCAGGACAGGACCAATGCCGTCGCCAAAGTCGGTGATGTCAAGATAAGCGTCAAAGAGTTGCAAAGCAGTTACAGCAATCTCTACAACTACTACAATCAGATGCTCGGTGGCCAGCTGACCAGGGAAAAAGCCGAACAGCTGCATCTGCAGGATATCGCACTCAACCAACTCATCCGGGAGTCGCTGCTGATCAACTATGCCAAAGAACATGGCATCACGGCGCTCCCCGAAGAGGTTGCCGCCAGGATCCGGTCGATAGAGGCGTTCCAGGAGGGTGGCAAGTTCGACAAAAAACGCTACTTTCAGGTTCTCAGAAGTATCGGTACCGATGTAAAAACCTTTGAAAAAGGGATCGACAAAGAGATCATCATCACCAAACTCAACCGCCTGCTCGCCCTTCCCGGTACACCGCTGGAAGCCAAAATGCTTTTTGCCGCCACACAGATGCAGGATCAGCTCAGCGTCAAAACCGTCACTGTCGATCCTGCGGATATCAACATCAGTGATGCGGAGATCAGGGCTTTCTGGGAAAAGAACAGATCCGGATACCTGAGCAAAAAAAGCTATGAACTCGAAGCGATCAAAGTGGCCGTCGATACGATCGAAGTGGGTGACGAAGCGTTGAAAAGCTACTACGATGCACACAAAACGCTCTTCAAAAATGCAGAAGAGAAGATTCTTCCGTTTGAAGAGGCGAAGGAGCGGGTACGTAAAAAGGTGCAGATGAAAAAGGCGAAAACCGAGGCGCTCAAAAAATATCTCGCCTTCAAGCACGGAAAAATCACCGCGGACCGGAACATCACTGTCGAAGAGGGGAGCAGTGAAATCCCGCTCGAAAAGATCAGAACCGCCAATGTCGGCAGCTTCATCAAGACGATCGAACTGCCCGACGGCTACATGACCGTGCGGCTTGTCGCTGTCAAAAAGCCCGCACCGCTCAGCTATGAAGAGGCAAAGGAGCCGGCGAAGAGAGATCTGCTGGCACAGAAAAAGAAAACAGTTCTG
>JANTHT010000089.1 GCA_024762235.1 Sulfurospirillum sp. | reverse complement strand
GAAACCGAACCGGTCGACCCGGATAAAGAGCATCAGCGTGAAGAGGCGGAAGAGGAGACGGGAGAGAAAGAGGAAGAGACACAGAAGCGGATCGAACGACTTGAGAAGATCCGCAAACGTGCCGGTGAAGAGGAGCTTTTCGATTCGCTACCTTATCATATTTTGGACATTCGTGTTTAATGTGCCCCCTTTCTTGCATCTTAAGTAGCGCCCCGGTACTATCAGACATCCCATAACGAGGCAGATACGACAGATGCAAAAAGAGGAGACTTTCCTGCAAAAACTGGACAAAAAACGCTTTATTACAGGCATCGCGCTTATCGCCCTGGTGGCACTGATCGGCTGGATCGACAGTGCGGTACTGACCTGGGCTTTTCTGGGTACAGCGTTTATGTTTGCACTCTACGAGACGATGCAGCTGCTGGGTATCGACGACAACAGACTCTATGGTTACGGTGCGCTGATGTGGCTGGTCTCTTTTGTCTACAGCAATCCCGACGATCTCTTCTTCCTCGCATCGATCATCGCGCTTTCGTGGATGGTCTATAAAAACGAAGTCGACATGAAGAAGATCTACATCTTCCTCTATCCGACCGCATCGTTTCTCTTTCTGCTGGCGCTCTACAAAGGGTTCGGTATGGATGCGATGATCTGGCTGGTGATCGTCGTGGCGCTGACAGACATGGGCGCCTACTTCACCGGCAAAGCGATCGGCAAGACCCCTTTTTGTCCGATCTCTCCCAAAAAGACATGGGAGGGGGTGATCGGCGGCGTGTTGATCGCGACGATCGCCGGAGCGGTCTACGGGCTCGCTTTCGTCTCCCCGATCCTTTCGGTGCTGATCTCGTTTCTCGTCTCTTTCGCATCTGTTTTCGGTGATCTCTTCGAGAGTTATCTCAAACGCAAGGCAGGGGTCAAAGACAGCGGCCATCTGCTTCCCGGACACGGTGGTGTACTCGATCGTGTCGACGGCTATCTCTTCGCCGGTGTGCTGATGGTGATACTGCTGCGGGGTCTGGCTTGATCGTTCTGGGATCGACCGGCTCCATCGGAGTCAACGCACTCGCCATCGCCAGACGTTTCGATCTCAATGTCGACGTACTCGTCGCCGGAAACAGCATCGACCTGCTCAACGAACAGATCGCGGAGTTTCAGCCACGCATCGTCGTCGTCGCACAGAAGGCGTCGGTGCCCAAAGTGGCGCATGAGAGGGTCTACCACGGGGAAGAGGGGATCCTCGAAGCGTTACGCGAGAGCGAAAGCCGTTTCGTCATCAACTCCCTGGTGGGATTTGCGGGGCTGCGGCCGACGGTGGAGGCGATTCGGCTGGGTAAGAAGGTGGCGCTCGCCAACAAAGAGAGTCTGGTCGCCGCCGGTGCGTTTATCGACATCTCCGCGATCACACCGATCGACAGTGAACACTTCGGACTCTGGTATCTGCTGCAGGAGCGTCCGGTGGAGCGTATGGTGATCACCGCCAGCGGGGGATCGTTTCGGGATGTACCGCTGGAGGTGCTGGAAAATGCCACAGTGGAAGAGGCGCTCAACCATCCCAACTGGTCGATGGGGAGAAAGATTACGATAGATTCGGCGACGATGACCAACAAACTTTTCGAGCTTTTAGAAGCCAAATGGCTCTTCGATGTCGACAAACTCGACGCGATCATCGAAACACGGTCGATTATCCATGCGATGATCGACTACAGGGACGGCAGTACGACGGCGCATATCGCCCATGCAGATATGAAGCTTCCCATCGCTTACGCACTGCTTGGCAAAGTGGAAGAGCAGATACTGAAACCGGTCGACCTGGTACAGGTGGGGGCGCTGGAGTTTCGTGCGATCGATCCGGCACGCTATCCGATCTGGGAGATCAAGGATGCGCTGCTTGAGAAACCGCGCCTGGGGGCGGTGATCAACGCAGCCAATGAAGTGGGTATCGCCGCTTTTTTCGAGGGGAAGATCAATTTTACGGGTATCGCGAGAAATACGATCGCTGCGTTTGAAGCGTTTGAAGACTTTGTTCCGGAAAGTGTCGATGATGTTTTTGCGATAGATGGGGAAGTGCGGAAGTTTACACAGATGCGTATAGGGTGAGAAGCGGTTTGCTTCTCACCCTCTCCAGCCTGAAGAGACTATTTTTTGAATGTGTTGTAGACACGTTGAAGATCTTCGTAAGGGATCTCGCTGTTTTCGGTGATGAAAGTGATCGCTTCGTAAGGATCGTCATCTGTGATTACAAGTGCCTCCTCCAGAAGTGATGCCAGAGCATCGTCATCCAGGTTTTCAAGATCCAGTTCACTCAGTGTTCCAAGCAGTTCTAACTCTTCAACAGTCATTTCTATCCCCTCTCGTAGGTTTGATTTTAACGTAAATTTTTATAGTGCTCATAGCCGCCTCTATGATTTTAGGTATCGGCCAAAAAGTGTAATACTTTAGCCGAATGCGTAAAATTGTTCAGCGTTTCATCTGCACTATAGAATTCGAATTTTACATGATTAATCTTAACAGATGCTGAATAATTCAAATAAAATAAAATAGTTTAAAGTGGTTCATTTTTTTTGCTGGATTGTAGAGGGAGTATGGGTTAAGTAAACAATATGTATAATCAATTAAATATCTTATACTGGGAGAAAAAGAGTATGAAAAAGATTTTAGTTACAGCATTGACATTGGGTACACTGGCGGTATCGGCGCACGCGGAGCGCAATCTCAACACCGGTTGCGGACTGGGTAGTATGATCATCGACAATCAGAACACGGTGGCCAAACAGGTGGTCGCAGCGACACTCAACAGCCTTTCGGGAAACCAGACTTTCGGTATTACAACCGGTACGATGGGGTGTGAAAAGCCGACCCTGCTCGTAAGCAGAGAAGTGGAGGTATTTGTCGCGGACAACATGGACGATCTGGCGACGGATATCGCGATGGGAGAGGGTGAACGCCTCGATACACTCGCTGCGATGCTGGGTGTCAAAGACAAAGCGGCATTCGGTGCAAAACTCAAAGCAAATTTCGACAAAATCTATGCGAGTGCAGATGTCACTTCCGCGAAGGTGATCGACCGGATCGTGACCATCGCAGGGTAATCTCCCATGCATAAAGGGTGGGCTTCGTTCGCCCTTTTGCTCCTCTGGACACTGCCTCTTTTCGCGCAGCTCTCCGACGAGAGACTCTCTCAACTCTCCCAAAGCCGTTACTGGCTGATACTTCTTCATCTCAAACATGGCAAAAGTGAGATCGACGACAAGCGCTTTTTACTGACAGATCAGACAGACTTTTCACCCAAAGCGGAACTCGAAGCGACGATTCGGAGCCTCAGAGATGCCAACCAGAGCTTTCTCTGCCGCTATCCGGCGCGTATCGCGTGGCTCAGATCCGAAGCACCTTCACTCTTTGAAGGGATGGACGATACGCACTGTAAAAAACTAGAAGAGACGCTGCATAAAGAGCATATCCGCTATGTGACGCTCGTTTTTCCGACTGCTTATATCAATTCACCCGCTTCGATGTTCGGGCACACATTTGTGCGCTTGGACAAAGAGAAAAATCTGCCTTTGGTTGGCGAAGCAGTCAACTACGCGGCGCAGACCGATGAGAGCAATGGGCTTGTCTATATGGTCAAAGGGCTTGCCGGTGGCTACAAAGGCTACTTTTCGGTGCTCCCCTACTATCAGAAGATCAAAGAGTACAATGCGATGGAGCAGCGCGATATGTGGGAGTACCGTCTTCGCATGAGCGAGCCCGAGATACGCCGCATGCTCTACCATCTTTACGAACTGCAGGGGATCTACGAAGACTACTACTTCTTTACCCGAAACTGCTCCTACAATCTTCTCTGGCTGCTTGACGCGGCCAAAGGGACGACCGGCTTTACCGACCGTTTCGATTACAAGGCGATTCCGATCGATACGATCCGAGTGGTGCAGAGGGCGGGATTGATCGACGGTGTGCACTACCGCCCCTCACGTCGAAAAGAGATGCTGGCGATTGCCCGAAAGATCCGGGATATCCCGAAAGCCAGGGCGTTTGTGAAAGCGTACGATCCGGGGGTGCTGAAGGAGTTGAACAGGAGAGAGCAGGCGCGGATAGCGGATCTTGCCATTCTCTACCTCAAACATGCGCGCTCTCAGAAAGATATGGACAAAAAGCGTTACGTTTCGAAACTGCACCGCCTGTTGCGGTATCGAAGCAGGTTGCCCAAAGTGCCGAAGCCGAAGGTGAAACCTCCCGTCGATCCGCTCGAGGGGCATTTGAGTGCGAAACTCGCACTCGGCGTCGACTCTTCCGGTGATCTGGCCATGACGCTCAAACCGGCCATGCATGACATCTACGATCCGCAGCGCGGATTCGTCCGGGGGGCTTATATCGATTTTCTGACACTCAAAGTTGCCCGTTCCGGATTCCAGAGTCTCGACTTCGTCTCCGTAACCTCTCTGGCAGCGACGGATCGTTTCTTCTCGCCATGGTCCTGGCGGGTGCGGCTGGCGGCGGAGCGTCTCTGGGACGAAGCAATATACATGACGGCGGAAGGGGGTGTGGGAAAGAGTGTTGCGGTGGGTAACATGCTGCTCTTCCTGCTGGCGGAACCGAAGCTGTGCGCAGGCAAAAACAGACGGGCGGCAGCGGTGCTGCATGCGGGTCTGTTGACGGAGCGGGGGCGTATGACGGCGGGTGCGTGGTTTAAAAAATCCTACTACGACAATGGAGATATCGTGCGAAATGGTGAACTCTTCGCGACATGGCGTTTCAGCAGACGCTACGCGTGCAATCTAAAGTTACATGAAGATAAAATAGCGCCCGAAAGAGAGCGGCGTGCAACGCTCTCGCTCTTCTACTACTTCTAAGGAGCTACCAGCATGATACTCAGTATCGAGAGCAGTTGTGACGACAGTTCGATCGCGGTGACGGAGATCGCGACCAAAAAGCTCCTCTTCCACAAAAAGATATCTCAGGAACTCGACCATGCGAAGTACGGCGGCGTGGTGCCGGAGCTGGCGGCGAGACTGCATGCGACGGCGCTGCCGAGGATTCTGGAGCAGACAAAGCCGTTTTTTCCGGATCTCAAGGCGGTCGCGGTGACCAACGCGCCGGGGCTCGCGGTGACACTGGTCGAGGGGGTGACGATGGCCAAGGCGCTGGCGATCGCCCTCGATCTACCACTGATCGGTGTGAACCACCTGCATGGGCATATCTATTCGCTCTTTCTGGAACGTGAGAGCGCTTTTCCGATGACAGTGTTGCTGGTCTCGGGCGGCCATACGCAGGTGATCGATGCGAAGGGGTATAAGGATTTTTCCCTGATCGCACAGACGATGGACGACAGTTTCGGGGAGAGCTTCGATAAAGTGGCCAAGATGCTGGGGCTGGGATATCCGGGGGGTCCGATCGTCGAGGCTTATGCGCAAAAAGGGGATGAAAATCGTTTCGACTTTACCGTGCCGCTGGCCAACTCCGGCAAGATCGCCTTCAGCTATTCGGGTTTGAAGAACCAGGTGCGGCTGCAGATTGCGGCACTGGGAGAGGAGATCAGTGATCAGGATCGCTACGATATCTGTGCCTCGTTTCAGCGAGTGGCGACGGCACATCTGCTCCAGAAGCTCAAAAAGATCTTCAAAACCCGCACGATCAGTGACTTTGCGATTGTCGGCGGGGCGAGTGCCAACCTCTATCTGCGGGAGAAGATCGAGGCGTTGTGCGGGGAGTTCGGTGCTTCCTTGCATCTCGCGCCTCTGGCGTACTGTTCGGACAACGCGGCGATGATCGGGCGCTGCGGAATCGAAGGGTATCTGAGAGGGGATTTTACCGATTATCGGGAACTGGTCTCCAGCCCCAGGAGTGCCCTGTAGATGCAACCGCTGCGCTGGGGGATGATCGGTTGCGGTGCGGTGACGGAGGTGAAGAGTGCGCCCGCCTACCGGATGACGGAGGGGTTCATGTTAGAGGGCGTGATGTGCCGTGACCTGCAGAAAGCGAAAGCGTATGCGGCGCAGCATGCGATACCGCTCGTTTTCGACGATGCGCATTCCCTGATCACCGATCCGCGTATCGATGCTGTCTATATCGCCACACCGCCCGACTCTCATGCCGCCTACGCACTGATGGCGGCGGAAGCGGGCAAGATCTGTTCGGTCGAGAAGCCGATCACTCCGGACTACGCAAGTGCGCGGGAAGTGGTGGAGGCGTTCGAAACGAGAGAGCTGCCGCTCTTTGTCTCCTACTACAGACGTTCGCTGCCACGCTTTCTGGAGGTGAAACAGTGGCTCGACGAGGGGCGCATCGGCACGCTGCGGCAGGTGCGGTGGAGCCTGACACGGCGGCCGCACCCGCGGGATCCAGAGTCGGATCACTGGCGTGTCGACAGGCGTGTGGCACGTGCGGGATATTTCGACGATGTGGGGAGCCACGGGATCGATCTGCTGATATTTCTGCTGGGGGATATCGTCAGGGCGGAGGGGTTTGCGACCAATCAGCAGAGGCGCTACAGTGCAGCGGATGCGATCACGGGGTGCTGGGAACATGTGAGCGGGATACTCGGCAGCGGGAGCTGGAACTTCGGCTGTGACAGAAGGGAGGATCTCGTCGAGATCTACGGTGAGAGGGGGAAGATCACTTTTTCTGTGCTTGACGAAGCGCCGCTTGTGTGTGAGAGTGAAACGGGAACTGTCGTACGGGAGATCGCAAATCCTCAAAATGTACAACTTTATCATGTTCGAAATATTGCCCGTGCACTACGCGGGGAGAAGGTGCATCCCTCCACAGGCCGCACCGCATTGCATACGGCGTGGGTGATGGAGCAGATGACGGGCGGGTGACTATTTGAGTGTGCGGTAGAGATTGCGCGCCAGCAGTACCGTCAGGGCGAGTGCGAAGAGTTTGAAGTCGAGTTCACTGGCGAAGTGGGTATTTTCGAAGAGTTCGCTCTGTGTGACGCTCTCTCCCTTTTTCTGAAGTTCGAGTATCTGAGGGATGTAGTAGTGCATATAAAGCAGACCCGACGCCAGTACCAGTAAAGCGCTCACCGTCGTCGTGATATCCCTGTCGAAATTTTTATATTTGAACCCTTCGTAGAGGGCGACGGCCAGTACCGTAAAGTCTACAAGATAACCGAGTCTGATGAAGTTTTCGGTCATGATGAGCCCCTCCTGAAAACGGCTCAGCAGCGGTGCGCCTAGATAGAGCTCGGCGTGAAAGATCACCGGTGCGACGACGATACCGGCGTAAAGCCCGGCACCCAGTGTGATCCCAAGCAGCATGAAGTAAGCGATGGTGATACCTTTTGGAATAGTTGGCATGAAACTCCTTTTTTGAGAGATTATAGCTAAATTTTTTTAATTAAGATAATATTTATCCTAATTACACTATAATCAGTGTGTAGATTTATTGGGGATAGATCTACTGCTATATAGAGAGAGGGAACTGTACGGCCGTTTGGCCGCACAGTCATTTTTGTTTACCATTTCTTTCTACTTCCTTTACTTTATTGAACCCCCTGAATAATTCACTTCTCTCAAACGGCTTCACGGCGGGTACCCCAAAATTTCGGGGAAATTTTGACCCTACCGCTGCAGATGTTGTTCGAGCAGCAA
>JANTHT010000088.1 GCA_024762235.1 Sulfurospirillum sp. | reverse complement strand
ATTTACTTTGTGATACCTCCGGAAACTACTTGCTCTGTGAAATCAGGACATCCTCGATCACTTTCGTGATATCCCCGTCCAGTATCGCATCGACATTGGAGTAGGCGATGCCCGAGCGGTTGTCTTTGACCTGTCGGTAGGGTGCCAGTACGTAGGAGCGTATCTGGTGCCCCCATCCGATATCGCTCTTTTCGACACCCTCTTTGGCTGCCTGCTGCTTCTCGAGCTCCAGTTCGTAGAGTCGTGATTTGAGCATTTTCATCGCATTGGCTTTGTTTTTGTGCTGGCTTCTGTCGTTCTGGCACTGCACGACGATACCGGTCGGGATGTGGGTGATCCGGATCGCCGAATCTGTCTTATTGACATGCTGCCCGCCTGCACCGCTGGCACGGTAGGTGTCGATACGGATATCTCTCTCTTCTACTTCGATGTCGATGTCGTCATCCACTTCAGGAGAGACCATGACAGAGGTAAATGATGTATGACGCTTGGCATTGGAGTCAAAAGGTGAGATACGCACCAGGCGGTGGATACCGTTTTCGGCCTTGAGATAGCCGTAGGCATTCTCCCCTTTGACGATAAAACTGACATCCTTGATCCCCGCTTCTTCCCCCGCCTGATAGTCGAGCTCCTCCACCTTGAATCCCATGCGCTCCGCCCAGCGCAGGTACATCCGATAGAGCATGCTCGCCCAATCCTGACTCTCCGTACCACCCGCACCGGGGTGAATCGTCACAATCGCGTTTTTACTGTCATCTTCGCCGCTGAGCATCATCTCGATCTCCAGCTTCGTCACCTTCTCTTTCAGGTTTTCAGCATCTGCATAGAGCTCTTCGATCGTCTCGTTGTCGCCCTCCGCCTCTGCCATCTCCAGAAGTGCCTTCGCATCCTCGACAGCGCCGGCGGCTTCATTGTACTTTTTGAGCATCGAGAGAATCCTGTTCTTCTCCTGCTGGATCTTCGCCGCATTTTTCGCATCGCTCCAGAAATCCGCCCCCTGCTCGATCTCTTCGATCTCTTTCAGCCGTGCTTCCAGCTTTTCGGGTGCGATAATCTGCCTGATATTGTCGATTTTCGTCGTCAACTCTTTTAAAAGTTCATGATATTCATAACTGTCCAAAGCTACTCCTGCTATAATTTTCTGAAACTGAAACTATGATCGGTTTTTCCATACGTAACAGGTTGTTTCACGCTCTCAGGATGCGCAGCGTATGCACTTTTAAGGCTGAGGAGAATGTGCCGTAGGCAAAAATGCAACTGTCTGAGCATAGCGAGTTTTGCATTTTTAATTCGTAGCAGCCTGTTTCGCAGAAAAAAGTGCTTCAAGCGAAGTATCATGAGAGCGTGAAACAACCCCTGTTAAATTAGAAAATATTTTACACAAAAGAGACTTTAACATGATACAAATCACCACTCCCCAGGAACTGCAACAATACCGCAACAACCTTCCACATGCTGAAACCGTCGGCTTCGTCCCGACGATGGGCGCACTGCATGAAGGACACATCTCCCTCATCAAACGAAGCGTCAGCGAAAACGACAAAACCATCGTCTCCATCTTCGTCAACCCCACCCAGTTTCTCCCCGGCGAAGACCTCGACGCCTACCCGCGAAAACTCGAAGCGGACCTAAAGATCTGCGAACTCGCCGGTGTGGACTCTCTCTTTACCCCCTCCACCGATGCCGTCTACAGCTGGGAAGAGCCCACCGTCAAAGCCCCCAAAATCAAAGGGTACATCCTCGAAGGCTACCACCGCCCCGGGCACTTCGACGGCGTGTTGCAGATCGTCCTCAAACTCCTGAACCTCACCCGCCCCACCCGCGCCTACTTCGGCAAAAAGGATGCCCAGCAACTCTACCTCATCCAGAACATGGTGCACACTCTCTACCTCGGTACAGAGATCGTCCCCTGCGAAATCGTCCGAGAGAAAGATGGACTGGCTCTAAGCAGCCGCAACGTCTATCTCGGCGACGAGGAGCGGCAAAAGGCGCTGCTCCTCTCCAGATCGCTCAAGCATGCGACCAGAAGGATCATCGAAGGCGAACGCGACACGGAGAGGATCAAACAGGAGATGGTGGAGATTTTAAGCCCCACTCGTGTAGAGTATGTCGAAATCGTCGACCGCGACTTCAACCTGCTTCATGAAGTCCAGATCGAAAACACCATCATTCTGGTCGCTGCCTATGTAGGCACCACCAGACTGATCGACAATATGTGGGTATAACAATGGGAAAAAAACTGCATCTGGTGTCGCTGGGCTGCACCAAAAACCTGATCGACTCCGAAGTGATGCTCGGACGGCTCAAAGAGTACGCCATCACACAGGAGCCGGACGAAGCCGATGTCATCATCGTCAACACCTGCGGCTTCATAGACGCGGCGAAAGAGGAGAGCATCCAGACGGTGCTCAACCTGCATGAAGCGCGTAAAGAGGACTCCCTGCTTGTCATGAGCGGCTGTCTGAGCGAGCGCTACAAAGAGCAGCTGCAATCAGAGCTCAAAGAGGTCGATATCTTCACCGGTGTCGGCGACTACGACAAGATCGACGAACTGATCGAGAGGCGCGAAAGCCGCTTTTCACCCCGCACCTACCTCATCGGAGAGGATGCCGACCGTGTCATCACCGGTTCGAACTACCACGCCTACATCAAACTCTCCGAGGGGTGCAACCAGCAGTGCGCCTTCTGCGCCATCCCCCACTTCAAGGGCAAACTCCAGTCCCGCCCGATCGCGGATATCGTGCATGAAGTGGAGAAACTGGTCGCACAGGGCTTTTACGACTTCAGTTTCATCTCACAGGACAGCAGCTCCTACCTGCGCGACTTCGACCGGAAGGATGGGCTCATGCAACTCATCGAAGCTATCGAAAAGATCGAAGGGGTCAAAAGTGCCCGTATCCTCTACCTCTACCCCTCTACCCTGAGCGATGCGGTACTGCAGAAGATCATCGACTCCGACATCTTCCACAACTATTTCGATATGCCCATCCAGCACATCAGCGATCCGATGCTCAAACGCATGCGGCGCGGCAGCGGCAGAGAGGTGATCGAGCATCAGCTTAAGATCATGCGCAACGCACCCGAATCGTTTGTACGTACCTCCATCATCATCGGCCATCCGGGTGAGAGCGAAGCGGAGTTTGCCGAGTTGTGTGACTTTCTGGAAAATTTCGACTTCGACCGCATCACCCTCTTCAGCTACTCCGACGAAGAGGGCACCAAGGCCGAAACGATGAACGAAGCAAAAATCCCGCAGGAGATCATCGATGCACGTCTCGAAAGAGTCAACGAGATCGTTGAGCGGAAACATCAGAAGTCACTCAATCAAGAGCTTGGCAGAGAGATCGATATTGTCGTGCAGGGCACCAGCAGCGAACATGAGTTTTTCCTCGGTGCCAAAAAGCTGCAGTGGGCGGAGGATATCGATGGAGAGATTCTCGTCAACGAAAACGAGATGGCGCATGAACCAGAGATAGGCAAAACCTACCGGGCGAAAGTGACCCAGGTGGCCGGAGACAAACTTGTCGCTACTCTCACCGGCAAGTCTTGAGCAGCTCAAAGGGCGCAAAAACCTCCTCGCCTTTTCGGCGGGTGTCGACTCCTCTGCCCTCTTTTTCCTCCTCCTCGAAGCGCAGATCGACTTCGATATCGCACTGGTAAACTACCGGACACGTACCGATTCGGACAAAGAGGCCGCACACGCCGAAGCACTCGCGAGCAAGTATGGCAAAGCGTGTTACATCAAAGAGATCTCCCTTCCCAGAACCAACTTCGAGCACGAAGCCCGAAAAGTACGGTACGCCTTCTTCGAAGAGATCATCCACAAGCAGGGTTACGACAACCTGCTCACCGCACACCACCTCGGCGACCGTCTGGAGTGGTTTCTGATGCAGTTGACCAAAGGGGCGGGGCTGGTGGAGATGCTCGGTTTCGAAGAGAGCGAACCCAGAGAGGGGTATACCATCGTGCGGCCGCTGATCGGCTGTGACAAGACTGACCTCAAAAGCTGGCTCGACGCGCATGGACTACCCTACTTCGAAGATGTAAGCAACATCGATGAAAGTATCAAACGCAACCGCTTCCGCAAGCGCTTCGCCACACCCCTTCTCAAAGCGTACAGAAGCGGTATCGCAAAGAGTTTCGCATATCTCGAAAAGGATAAAAAGGCGCTCTTTACGCTGGATATCGTGGAGCGATACCGCTCCTTCTATCTGCTGCGAAAGCATCATGATCAGACCCGAAACCTGCGACAGATCGACAGGGTGCTCAAACAGGAGGGGTATCTGATAAGTGCGGCACAGCGGGAAGAGATCATGCGGCAGGGAGTGTCGGTGATCGCAGGCCGGTTCGTGGTAGCGCTGACAGCGGAGAAGATCTACATCGCCCCCTATCTGCGCAGACCGATGCCAAAACCCTTCAAAGAGGCGTGCCGAAAAGCGGGTATCCCCGCCAAAATCCGCCCCTACCTCTTCGCGTCAGGATATCCGCTCAAAGCGAGTAAGCCACCCGCAGCTTCCGGTCCAGCAGCGCTCTGAGCTCACGCAGATGCGGCGTGACGGGAAAGTCGTTCTCCATCAATATCCGCCGTGCCAAACGATACTTTTGCATTGTCACTGCGATATTCAGCGCTTCCAGATGCATATACTTCGGCAGATAGGCATGCCCATTTATCAGTGCCTGATAGAGATTGAGGAAGCGACTGTATGCCTGCGCATTTTTGTAACGCTGCAGCAGTGCCACCAGTTTGTCACGTTTCGCGTCAGGCCTGCTCTCTTCCGTTTCACCATCCACATTCAGCCATGCATCCTGTAGCAGTGCGAGTGTCTCCCTGTCCTCCGGATCGATCTGCAATATCTCTTTCGCCATGACGGCAGCCTCTGCTTTCTCCCCCACTGAGACATAGTAGTGCATCAACACTTTGCGCGATTCGATATCGTCCGGATGTGTGAGGATATAGGATTGCATAAATTGCAGATCGTCGAGACGGCTTTGCGTTTTGGAGCAGTTTTGATCTTTTCGGGCCACTTGCTGCACCTTTTTACGCTTTTGAGTCTCTTTCTTAATAGCGCCGATGCGTGCCAGCAGACGCTTCGCCTGCGGGAAATCACTCTTTTTTAAAAGCTTCTCCAACACACGTCTCGCCTCCGCCTTCTCCCCCTGCCAGTAGTAGAGTACCGCCAGCAGATTCTGCGCATGCAGACTCCGGGGATGGGTGTCGATAAAGCGTTTGACCATGCTGATCGCAGCATCCGGCTTACCCTGTTCATAGGCACTGTAGGCATGCTTTTTCATCACATAATAATCCCGGCCCGCATCGTCACCATACCCGTACATGAGCAGCAGACCAAAAAGCAGTATCAAAACTTTCATGCAACTCCCTGAAATAGTCTCTTTCAAACCATATCGGCATCAAAGATATTTCATTTAACAAAAACCCTCTCTACCACCATCAGCACCGCATAACATCTGCAAATTACGCTATAATAGGTGCATGCAAGATCTCACATCAAAGATTCATATCGGCACCAGTGGTTTCTACTATGCGCACTGGAAAGGAGTTTTCTACCCGGATACTCTGGCAAAAGCGCACTTCTTCACCTACTACATGGAACATTTTGAAACGGTTGAGCTCAACAGCACCTTCTACCACCTTCCCAGAGCCAAAACCGTCGAACACTGGATGGAAGAGTCTCCGGAAACCTTTCTCTTCGCACTCAAAGCCCACCGTCAGATCACCCACTATCATAAACTCAAAGATGCCAAAGAACCTCTCTACCGTTTCCTGCACCTGATCAAACCCCTCAAACCCAAAATCGCCGCCATTCTCTTCCAGTTGCCGCCCTCCCTGCACATGGATGCCGAGATTCTGGCGGCGTTTCTCGCACTGCTGCCTCCCGGATACCGCTTCGCCGTGGAATTTCGCCACGAAAGCTGGTATTGCGATGCAGTCTACGAAGTGCTCAAAGCCTACAATGTCGCCCTCTGCCTCAACGACTTCGCACAACGCGAAATCACACCCCTCATCACCGCGGACTTCAGCTATATGCGTCTGCACGGGCCGACAGGCAGATACGGCGGCAGCTACGACGATGCAACACTCGCACACTTCTGTGACATGCTGCTGGAGATGGCCCATCACCAGAAAGCGCTCTTTGTCTATTTCAACAACGATACAGAAGGGTACGCAGTCGAAAATGCACGCCGGTTGCGTGCGCTGGTTGAACACCGCTAAAACTCTTTTCAGTCACTTTTTGTTATAATAATAAAAAGTTATAGAAGGAACAGATTATGCATATCGCAGGCAACATCACCGAACTTATCGGCAATACACCGCTGATCCGTCTCAACACACCTTCCACAGAGAGCGGCGCAAATATCATCGGCAAGTGTGAATTTCTCAATCCTACCAGCTCCGTAAAGGACCGGATAGGATTCAGCATGATCCACGAGGCGCTCGAAAGCGGCAAGATCGATACCAACAGTACACTCATAGAGCCAACATCCGGTAACACCGGTATCGCGCTGGCGAGCATCTGTGCATCGCTTGGTATCCGTCTCATCCTCACGATGCCCGAATCGATGAGTATCGAACGGCGTAAAATCCTCTCGGCTCTCGGAGCGAAACTCGAACTCACCCCCAGAGAGAAGGGGATGAACGGCGCGATCGAAAAGGCGAAGGCACTGCAGGAGTCACTGGAAAACGCCGTCATCCTCGGGCAGTTCTCCAACCCTGCCAATCCGAAAATCCACCGTGAAACGACCGCGATCGAGATCTACAACGATACCGAAGGAAGTGTCGATATCTTTGTCGCTGCTGTCGGCACCGGCGGGACGCTCACCGGTACGGGGGAGGAGCTTAAAAAGCTGATTCCGGGACTCAGAGTGGTTGCGGTCGAACCGGCAAAATCCCCGGTCCTCAGCGGCGGCTCTCCCGCCCCTCACAAGATCCAGGGTATCGGTGCCGGTTTCGTACCGCCCATACTCGATACTTCCGTCTATGACGAGATCGTCACTGTAGCGGATGAAGATGCGATCCAGACAGCAAGAAATCTCGCCAGAACGGAGGGATTGCTTGTGGGGATCTCCAGCGGCGCCAATGTCTGGGCCGCGATGCAGGTCGCGCGCCAGAATCCGGGCAAACGGATTGTCACGATCCTCTGCGACACGGGTGAACGCTACCTGAGTACAGAACTCTTTGATTAAAATGTAACTTTAGAAAAGATATTTTATTTCTGAGTCAAGTACAAAGCGTTATACTGAAGATTCAACTTTATCCAAAAATGAAGGAGTCATCATGAGCAAACTCGAAGAGAAGATCACGGCCTATCAGGAAGAGGCAAAGAAGCTGGGACTCGATCTGCCGGCCGATTTCATCGCCAGAGTGACCAAAGGCCTCGGCCCCTCCATCTACAACAAAGATGCCGAAACCATCGCATGTTCACAGGAGAGTGAACTCGAAACTGTCAAAAAGAGTTTTCTGCAGAAGAAACTGGGCCTGACGGAAGATGATGCGACGCTCGATGCCGCCGTCAAAGAGGTGTGTGAAAAGATGGGAAGCAGCAACAAAAGCAAGAAGCGCGCCCTCTTCTACGCACTCCTGGCCAAAAAATTCGGTAAAGAGAGCGTCTACGCCTGATCACCCTATCAATCAAAAACCAATTCCCCGCCCACATAGACCAGTTTCGCCTCTTTGGCATGCAACAGCAGCTGAAGCG